>CAZCIJ010000100.1:0-10160 GCA_964498265.1 uncultured Gaiellales bacterium
CCGCGACACGCCGATCTCCGAAGCTGGCTTCGTCGGTGCGGCCATCGGTGCCGCCGCGACCGGGCTGCGCCCGGTCGTGGACGTGATGTGGTCGGACTTCACCGCGCTGGCGTTCGATCAGATCTACAGCCAGGCCTCGAAGATGCGCTACATGTTCGGAGGACAGGTCTCGCTTCCGGTCGTCCTTCGCGTCGCGATGGGCTCGGGGCTCGGGGCGGCAGCCCAGCACTCCGGCACACTCTACTCGCTCTACACGCACATTCCGGGGCTCAAGACCGTCGTGCCGTCGACGCCGCACGACGCCAAGGGCCTCCTGCTCGAGGCGATCGCCGACGACAGTCCGGTCATCGTCTTCGAGCACCTGCTGCTCTACCCGCTGCGTGCGCACGTGCCCGAGGAGCCCTATCGGATCCCGCTGGGCCAAGCCGCCATCCGGCGAGAGGGGAGCGACGCCACCGTCATCGCGATCTCGTTCATGGTCGAGCGCGCGCTCGAGGCAGCCGCTCTTCTCGCAGAGGACGGGATCGCTGCAGAGGTGATCGACCCGCGGAGCCTCTCGCCGCTCGACGAGGAGACGCTCCTGTCCTCCGTCGCGAGGACGGGCGCCGCAGTCGTCGTCGACGAGAGCCCTCCGCGCTGCAGCGCCGCCGCCGACATCGCCGCGATCATCGGCGAGAAGGGCTTCGATTCCCTGAACGCGCCGGTGAAGCGCTTGAACGCGGTCCATGCCCCCGTTCCGTTCAGCCCGCCGCTCGAGCAAGCCTACGCGCCGACGGTCGAGGCCATTGTCGAGGCCGTCGGAGCGCTCGTCTGACCTCAGCCGTCCGGCTGCGGTGCCGGTGGCTGGTTCCCGACGATGCCCCGCCAGAAGTCCGTGTAGCTGAGGATCTCGACGTCACGTTCTCGCGCATAGGCGAGGAGGCCACCGATCCAGCCCGTTCCTTCCTCGTCGGCCGAGAGCACGGTCCAGTCGTGGAAGCAGACCCCGAAGACGAGGTCGCGCTCAATGACCTCGTCGACGGCTCCGCGCAGCGCCGCGAGGAAGCGTCCTCCTTCACCCCAGCCGTGGACGTCGAACCAGATGGCGTCGAGCCAGAACTGGGCTGGGATCTCGAGGATGTCGGGGTACCCTTCCTCCGCGTAGGCAAACGGCTGCACCCAGGGGGTCGGGTTGGCGTTCTCCTCGTTGCGCAGCCAGGAGCTGACGTAGTGGATGCCGGCCTCTTGGAGGAGCCCGAGCGCGTCGGGTCGATCGCGCAATCCCCGGTAGAAGCCGAAAGGCGTCCTCAGGCCCACGACCTCGCTGCCCAGGTAGCGGTCGATGAGCTGCGTCGTGAAGGCGAGCTCCTCACGGAGCGCAGCCGGCGGCGAGGCGGGCATGACGAGGCTCGTCGTCGGCGACGGCTGGTAGGCGACGTCACGGAAGAGAAGGTGGCTGTAGGTGTGCTGCTGAACGTCGAAGAGGCCTGTCGCGTAGGCTCGCTCGATCGCGCAGGTCGAATGGACGAGCGTCCGCCCGCAGAGAAAGAGCGTCGCCGGCGCCTCGGCCTCGGAGTGCAACCGCGCGATCGTCTCGAGCGCACGCCCCGTCGTCTCCGGGTCGAGCGCCGGAAGGTACTGGGGCAAGTCCGGCCCGACGAAGCGAGCGAGACCCTCACCCACCGCCGCGGACTCCGTGTCGTAGCCGATCAGAATCGTCGCCAAGCCTGCCTCCTCTGCTCGAGCACAGCCCCAGTCAGCCCTCGCCGCTGTGGGGTGGTCGAGCCGACGTTGCGACCCGCGTCTTCCGCTCGTCGGCATCGTGTCGATGGAGCATCTCCCAGATCACGTCGGGCCCGAGCGGCGTGCGCTCGAGCCTGATCGGAAACGGCGCGAGCGCGTCGCGCACGGCGTTGACGACGGCCGGTGTCGAGGCGAGGGTTCCCGACTCGCCGACGCCTCTCACGCCCAGCGGGGTTCTCGACGGCGTCGTGACGAGCTCGACCGTGATCGGCGGAATCTCGGGCGGTGACGGCAGGACGTACGAGGTGAAGTTCGACGACAGGATCTGGGCGGACTCGTCGTATGCGATCTCCTCGTACAGGGCTTGCCCGATCCCCTGGGCGATGCCGCCGTGGATCTGGCCTTCCACGATGCGTGGGTTGATCACCACGCCGCAGTCGTCGACCGACGCGAAGTGAAGGAGCCGAACGCGCCCGGTCTCGACGTCCACCTCGACGACCGCGGCGTTCGCGCCGAAGGCGAAGCTCACGTTCGGCGGATCGTAGAAGGCCGTTGCCTCGAGGCCTGGCTCGAACTTCTGCGGCGATCGCTTGAGGAAGTGCGCCTCCTCGCAGACCTCTCGCCACGACACGGCTCGCGCGCGGGTACCGCGGATCCGGAAGCACCCCTCTACGAGCTCGACATCCTGCACGGACGCCTCGGCGAGGTGTGCGGCGACGGCCTTCGCCTTCTCCCGCACGCGCTCGGCAGCGACGAGTGCGGCGTGACCGCCGACGACGGCCCCTCGGCTTCCGTGCGTCCCGCCGCCGTACGGGACGACTTCCGTGTCGCCGTGGAGGACGATGACCCGCTCGTAGGGAACCTCGAGGATGTCGGCGACGATCTGTGCGAGCGCGGTATCCGAGCCTTGACCGTGCGGCGAGAGCCCCGAGTACAGGGTCACGGCGCCGTGAGGATCGACCCGCACGAGCGCCGACTCGTGGCCCGGGAAGTAGCGCATCGGGTTCCACTCGTGTCCCGACGGCGAGAAGCCGCAGATGAGGTTGTACGTCGCGAGGCCGACTCCGACGTAGCGACCGTCGGCGCGGAGAGACTCCTGCCGAGCCTTGAGACCGTCGTACTCGACGAGGTCTGCAGCGCGCCGGAGCAACGCCGGGTAGTCGCCGTCTTCGTACTGCAAGCCGGTCGGTGTCGTGTAGGGGAGCTGATCGCGCCGGATCAGGTTGCGCAGGCGCATCTCGAGCGGATCGATTTCGAGCTCGCGGGCCGCCTCGTCGATGAGGCGTTCGAGGACGTAGGTCGCCTCGGCGCGCCCCGACCCGCGGAGCGCCTCCACTGACATCTTGTTCGTGAACGTCCGCTCCAGGTGAACGTCGATCGATCGGATGTCGTAGTTGCCCGTGATCGTATCGACCGTCAGGTCGGGAACGACGGGCGTGAAGAAGTGGAAGTATGCGCCGAGGTCGCTGACGAAGTGGTCGCGCAGACCGAGGATCTTCCCGCCGCTCGTGACCGCGAGCTCGGCGAGATGCGTCTGGTCCCTCGCATGGACGCTCGAGCTCAGGTTCTCGCTTCGAGTCTCGCACCACTTGATCGGCAGGCCGAGCCGGAGCGCGGCCCACGCGACGGCAAGCTCGTCGGAGTAGAGGTCGAGCTTGCTCCCGAAACCGCCGCCGACATCTGGGGCGACGACCCGGATCCGCGACTCGTCCACCTCGAGGATCTCTGCGAGCCACGTGCGCAGCGTGTGGGGAGACTGGCACGAGACGTAGGCCGTGAATCCTCCGCGAGCCGGATCAGGATCCACGAGAATCGCGCGCGGCTCGAGCGGCGAGGCGGCTACGCGCTGGATGACGAGCTTTCGCCGAACCGTGAGATCGGCCTGCGCGAATGCCTGATCCGGTGTTCCCGCGACGCGGTGGATCTCGCCGGCCTTGTTGGTTCCTCGCTCCGGGTGAACCAGCGGCGCGCTCGGCTCGAGAGCCGCCCAGGGGTCCGACACCGAGGGGAGCGGCTCGTACTCCACCTCGACGAGCTCTGTCGCGTCGATCGCCGCACCCGTCGATTGCGCGACCACCATGGCGATCGGCTCGCCCACGTACCGCACGCGGTCGCCTGTCAGCGGGTATCGCGGCGGCGACTCGTCCGCTGCCGCAGAAGGAATTCGGGGAAGCCGGCCGGCCAGATCCCGCCCCGACAGCACGGCCACGGTCCCGGGAGACGCGGACGCCGCGCGGACGTCGACCTCCACGATCTCGGCGTGAGGATACGGGCTGCGAACGAAGGCCGCATGTGCGACCTGTGGCACCGTGAGATTGCCGACGAACCGTCCCCGGCCGGCCAGGAGAGGCGCGTCCTCGCTCCGCCCGACGGGATGCCCGACGACGCTCACTGCCCGCGCTCGCCCGGTGCGGAGGTCTCTGGCGCCAGAACGCCGGCGCCCGCCCTGCAGCCGTCGCCCGCGCTTCGCTCGGGCTCCCCGGACGCGCCGCCGCGAGATCCGGGTATGACTGCCACGCAGCTGTACGCGACGCGCACCATCGAAGCGAAACTCTATAACATATAGCCAGTGCACGTTCGCGACCTCGTCACCCTCGAAGGCAAGGCCGCGCTCGTCACCGGCGCCGCACAGGGGCTCGGGTTCGCCTGCGCGAGACGACTCGCCGACGCCGGGGCAGCCGTGCTCCTCACGGACGTCCGCGAGGAACGTCTGGAAGGCGCCCGCGCGGCGCTCGTGGCCGAAGGGCTCACCGTCGAGGCGACGGTCGGAGACGTGACGAGCGGCGAGGACGCGGCGCGCCTCGTCGCGTCTGCCGTCGAGAGCTTCGGCGCCCTCGACATCCTCGTCAACAACGCCGGCGTGTTCTCGAACGTCCTCATCGAGCATCTCACGGTCGAGGAGTTCCGGCGCATCCTGGAGGTCAACGTCACGGGTGTCTTCCTCATGAGCAAGCTCGCGGCCTCCGAGATGCGCCGCCAGCGCTCCGGCGCGATCATCACGGTCAGCTCGATCGACGCGATCCGGCCAAGCGGGCCTGGCCTCCTTCACTACGGCGCGTCGAAGCACGCTCTCGTCGGCTTGACGAGGTCGCTCGCGCTCGAGCTTGGGCCGGACGGGATCCGGGTGAACGCGATCTGCCCGGGCCCGGCGATGACCGAGGGAGCGCGCGAGTTCGTCGAGGCAGGCTCTCCTGAGGGCATCGACACCGAGGCGATGTGGGCCGCCTATCCGCCGCTCATCCCGCTGCGGCGGCTGATCGAGCCCGACGAGATCGGTCGGGTAGCCGTCTTCCTCGCGTCCGACCTCGCAGCCGGCGTCCACGGAACGACCGTCGTCGTCGACGGCGGCCTCGTCAACGTCAGCGGTGTCGGCGCCTGACCCTCACGCCTTCCCGGAGTTCATCAGGGCGCTGCCGGAGCCCGACAGCCCGCTGCCCGGCCTGCACGCCTCGATGCTCCAGACGGACCAGGCGATGGCGATGTTCTACGAGCTCCCCGACGGCGTCGACGTCCCGGAGCACTCTCACGGGGCGCAGTGGGGAGTCGTGCTCGAGGGCCGGGTCGAGTTCACGATCGGTGACCGAACCCATGTCTACACGCGCGGCGACACGTTCTTCATCCCGGCCGGCGTGCCTCACCGGGCGACGATCCATCCCGGCTACGTCGGCATCGACGTCTTCGCGGACGCCGATCGCTACCGGGTGAAGGGAAGGCGCCCTGCGCCGCAGCCACCCGAGGTGGACGAGAGCCGGAGTCGGAGTCAGAAGGGAACGACGGGGAAGTAGCGGCCCCCGAGCGGCTGCCCCGGCTCGATCCCGACCTCTTCGTCGCTGTAGTTGTAGTCGTAGCGGCGCGAGCCCAGCCAGATCGCCCCGTCGGCCACGTAGCGCACGACGAACGCCCGCCGCGGCCGATCCGTCAGGTTGGGCCCCGACGCGTGCCAGGTCAGCGGATGGTGGAAGGAGACCTCCCCCGGCTCGAGCTCGACGGAATCGAGCTCCATCCCCAGCGCCCCCGGGTCCTCGATCGGCTTGACCGTCGGGGAGCGCCGATTGCCGAGGTAGGTCTCGCCGGTTCCGAAGGCACCCGGGAGGCGCTCCCCGGTCAGGTGGCTGCCGAGCGCCATCTGCATCGCTCCGTTCTCCAGCGTGACCTTGTCCAGCGCGATCCAGGCAGTCACCGCCGATGGTGCCGAGATCGGCCAGTAGGCGTAGTCCTGATGCCACTTCAGGGAGCCCCCCTTCCCGCCGGGCTCCTTGAAGATCGCTCCATCCTCGAGCAGCCGAACCTGGCGTGCGCCGATGAGCTGAGCCGACCAGCGCGCGAGCGTCGGCAGGAAGGCGACCTCGCGAAAGTTCCCGTCCTGCAGCCAGAGGTTGAAGAGGAAGCCGACGGACTTCCCCGGCTCCGGAGGGGGCTTCTCACCCTCCGGCCAGAGCGCGGGGTCGAGGAGATCGTACTCCCGGCCGGCCTCCCGCTCCCGCTCGCGCGCCCGGGCGAGCGCCTCGCAGAGCGCGTCCACCTGCTCGGGCGTCACGACCGGCCCGGGACGGACGAATCCCCGCATCGCGTACTCGAGGATCTCGTCGGCGGTCAGAGGTGACGTACGCGGCTCAACTCCGCTCCGAGTCGCCATGGTCGCTCCTTTCATATAACTTATAGCGATTTCTAGCCGCACAGCTTGGGGCTTGTCAAGTGACCGGGTGCGACGAGCAGGGTGACGAGCGGGCGACGAGCCCACGTTCGGCGAGCCGGTTTCCGGGAGGCCCTCGCCCTGCGCCCGGGACGCCTCAGCTCTCGCTCGCGCCGTCGCCGCTCTCGCCGCGGAGGGCGAGGTAGCCGTCGCGCAGCGTCTGCTCGGTGCCCGTCAGATGCTGCTCGAGCAGCTCGGCAACTCGTGACCCGTCGCGGCCCTCGAAGGCCGCGGCCATGGCACGGTGCTCGCGCATGGCGTTCTCCATGGTCCCGAACGTCGCGACGGTCAGGCGGACGTAGCGCTCCGCGCTCTGCCAAACCTGGTCCAGCAGGCGACGGATCCAGGCGGTCGAGCCGGGAGCGAGCAGCGCCGAATGGAAGGCGCGATGCCGCTCCCAGAACTCCGCCGACTGCGGGTCGCGCGCCGCGGCCTCGAGCAGGCGGAGCGATTCCCGGACGTGTCCGATGTCGTCGTCCGTTGCTTGCTCAGCGGCGCGCTTCGCGACCGGGACCTCGACGAGGCGGCGCAGGTCGTACAGCCCGGCGAGGTCGTCGAGAGCGATGCCGGCGGCGAGCGTCGCCCGCTGCGGCGAGGTCACGACGAGGCCTTCGACCTCGAGCCGGCGGAGCGCCTCGCGGATGGGGATGTGGCTGACCCCGAAACGGCGCTCGAGCTCGCCGACGCGAATCCGTCCGCCCGGCTCGATCTCTCCCGTCAGGAGCTCGCGGCGCAGACGCTCCGTCACCACGTCAACCATGCTCGTTCGCGGGATGGTCTCGTCGCTCGCCACGCTTATAGCGTATAGCCGAAGCAGGCGAGCGGCGACTAGGGTTATCTGTTATACGTTATAGCAATGGCACCACGGAGCGTCTCCATCGAAGGCCTCGAGGTGCCATGCGAGATCACCGGGGTCGGTCGTCCTCTCGTCCTCATCCACGGCGTCGGCGGGTCCCGGCGCCTCTGGCAGCGGCTCCAACCGCGGCTCAGCGCCGAGTACTGCGTGGTCGCGTACGACCTGCGCGGGTCCGGCGACAGCCGCGAGGTCGCCCCAGGCGGGTCAGAGTTCTCGCTCAGGCGCTGGGCGCGCGACCTCAACGAGCTCCTGCAGGTGCTCGAGCTCGGGCGCCCGACGCTGGTCGGCCACTCGCTCGGATCCAGCATCGCGCTCAAGGTCGCGCTCTGCTGGCCGGAGAGCGTCGCCTCCCTCGTGCTGATGGGCGCGGACCCCGAGCTCTCCCGTGTCGGGTCGCGCATGCGCAAGGCGGCGAATCTGATCGCGGAGCTCGGCATCGAAGGCTGGCTCGAGGAGCACTGGTCGCGCAACACCCCGTTCTCAGACGCTTCGTTGCAGCGCGACCCCACCATCGTCGATGAGTATCGCGCCATGGTGCTCGCGAACGGCGCCGACGACTACGTTCGCACCTGGCTCGCGGTCGCCGACTCGGAGACGCTTACGGGCGAGCTCAGCCAGATCGCCCACCCTTGCCTCGTGATCGCCGGCAGCGACGACGATCGCACGCTCCCGAGCGCCGGTCGTGAGCTCGCGACGAGCCTGCCCAACGCGGCCTTCGTCGAGCTCGAAGGAGTGGGGCATACGATGCCGCTCGAGGCCCCAGCCGAGGTAGCCGACGCGATCATCGAGTTCCTGACCCCAAACCGGCTGCTGGCCCAGCACGGAGGGCCCGACGGAGCTGAGCAATGAGTCCCGTCTACCGCGCCGACCAGGTGCCGCGCGGCCCCAGAGAGGGGCCCTTCGGCCACCTCGACACGCGCTGGATCATCGGTCGACACAACGCCGGAGCGACGCTCGTCGCGTTCGGGCAGACGACCTACCCCGGCGCGGCGGACGGCCTCGGCGCCACGCACGAGCTCCACTACCATCCGCACGCCGAAGAGGTCGTGCTCGTCATGGACGGCCGCGCAGTCCAGGTGATCGGAGACGAGGCGATCGCCCTCGGCCCGGGGGACGCCTGCTTCATCCCGAAGGGCGTACCGCACAAGATCACAGCGACGTCGCCTGAGGACCTCGTCATCTACTGGGTGCTCGCCGGCGCGGCCACGATGGAGGATGCCGGCTACGTGTCCGTCCCAGAGGCAGCGTCCGAGTGAGACGGGAGGATCGATGCGCGCCGCACTCATCAGCGAGCTCGGGCTGCCGCCCCGCCTGGCCGAGCGCCCCGAGCCCGAGCAGGGAGCGCGCGCGCTGATCGACCTGCGCGCGGCGCCGCTGAACCCCGTGGACATCGCCATCGCATCCGGCACCTTTCCCGCCGGCCACCCGCCGCTTCCCTACGTGCCGGGCGTCGAGGCCGTCGGCGCCGTCGTCAGCTCTCCCCGGTTCCAGCCGGGCACGCGCGTCTACGCGAGCGGCGCCGGGCTGGGCGTCGCCGGCGACGGGACGCTGGCTGAGCGCTTCCTTGCCGCCGACGAGAGCCTCGTCCCGGTGCCGGACGGGGTCGACGATCCCACCGCCGCCGCGTTCGGAACACCGGGCCTCGCCGCGTGGCTGGCGTTGACCTGGGCAACTCGCGTGCGCCCGGGGGACAGCGTGCTCGTGCTCGGCGCGACCGGCAGCGTCGGATCGATCGCCGTCCAGGCGGCGCGGCTGCTCGGCGCAGGACACGTCGTCGCGGCCGGACGAGACGAGAAGCGACTCCGCCGTGCCTCGGCCTACGGGGCGGACGCCACGGTCGTTCTCGGCGCCGGGTTCGGCGACCGCCTGTCGGACGCCTACCCGGACGGCGGACCGACGCTCGTCGTGGACTGCCTCTGGGCAGAGCCGCTGGAGGCCGCTCTCGCCGTCGCGGCTCGCGGCGCTCGCATCGTCCACGTCGGCCAGTCGGCCGGGCCGAGCGCCACGATCCTGTCCGGGCACCTTCGCGGGAAGCAGCTTCAGCTCCTCGGCTACTCAAACTTCGCCGTGCCCCACGACGAGGTCCGAGCCGGGTACGAGCAGCTCCTCGGCCACGTCGAAGCTGGGGCGATTCGCCTCGAGATCGAGACCGTGCCGCTCGACCGGATCGCCGCGGCCTGGGAACGTCAGGCGCGAGGCGCCGAGACGAAGATGGTGATCATCCGCTAGATGGTTGATCAATCATCGAGACCGTGCCGCTCGACCGGATCGCCGCGGCCTGGGAACGTCAGGCGCGAGGCGCCGAGACGAAGATGGTGATCATCCGCTAGATGGTTGATCAATCATCTAGCGCTGCACCGAAGGGATCAGCCATGATCAGCCGTGAGTCGTTCGTCAACCTCTGCGAGCAGGAGCTCCGCCTCTGCGCCGTCGCCGCAGGCGAGACCGTCGTCGTGGTCTCCCAGGGGGACGAGCGCGCAGGCTACGCCGACGCCTTCCTGGCGGCGGCAGCGCGCCTGGGCGCCACCGCGTTCCAGCTGCGCCTGCCCGATGCCGTGCCCGGGATCGGCGGCGAGGTCGGCGTCTGGACCGTGGGAGCCACACCTCTGGCGGCCAACCGGCCGGCGGTAGAGGCGCTCAAGCGGGCCGACCTCGTCGTCGACGTGATGTTCCTCCTCCACTCGAAGGAGCTCGTCGAGATCCAGCAGGCCGGCACGCGCATCCTCACCTGCATCGAGCCGGTCGACGTCCTCGCCCGCCTCTTCCCGACACGGGAGCTCGCCGAACGCGTCGACCGCGCCGTCGCGGCGCTGTCGAGCGCAACGTCCCTTCGGCTCACGAGCGCGGCCGGCACCGATGCCACCTTCCGTATCGGCTGCTACCCCACCT
>CAZCIJ010000101.1:0-2833 GCA_964498265.1 uncultured Gaiellales bacterium
GCGTCTGGCCCGATCGCCACCAGACGTTCGTGACGGGACCTTCGAGCACGTAGCCCTCGCTGGAGAGGAACAAGGCGTCGTCGGCGCCGCGACGCTGCGCCTCGTCCTCGGCGGCCATGTTGACGGCGTAGCTCGTCGACTTCACGCCGCCGAGCAGCCACGGGGACTCCTCACGTAGCGCCGCGGGGATGCCGAGCTGAAGGGCGACGAGACGAATGCCGCGCGCCCGCAGCACGTCGTACTCCTCGGGGATCCGCGTCACCATCGCGAGCGCCACGGCACGGTCCTCGCCCTCGCGCCCGCCAGTCCAGTAGAAGCGGAGCACGCACTCGGGCGCGCCGCCGGCCTCCACGGCGAGCTGCGCCAGCTCCTCGAGCTCGCGGCGCGTGACGGGGGGGAGGCCGATGCGCGCCGCCGAGCTCGCCAGCCTGTCGAGGTGCTCGTCGAGCGCGAAGGGCCGCCCGGCGTAGACCCGGAGCGTCTCGAACGCCGCGCGGCCGCGCTGGAGCGCCTGGTCGTCGGCGTAGAGGACCGGCTCGTCCGGACCGACGAGGCCTCGACCCGCCACGGCGAGGGCCAGCACGGTCACGGGGCGCGGCCACCTCCCGCGGCTGAGAGGGCGAGCGGCCTGCCGAGCGGCGCCCCGATCGCGTCCAGGAGCGGTCGAGCCTTGACGAGCGACTCGTCGATCTCGGCGCTCGGCTCCGAGTCCCAGACCACGCCTCCGCCGACCCACAGGTGGATGCGCCCGTCGGCGACGGCGAACGTGCGGATGGTGAGCGCGAGCTCGAGGTCTCCGTTCGGAGCCACGACGCCGAGCGCTCCCATCGACGCCCCGCGGCCCACTGGCTCGAGCGCCGCGATGTGATCCACGGCCGAGATCTTCGGGGCGCCGGTCACCGAGCCACCCGGGAAGACTGCCTCGAGCAGCTCGGCGAGGCCGACGCCGGGACGGAGGCGCCCCTCGACCGTCGAGACGAGATGCGACACGCCGGCGAGCGGATGCGCGGCCATGAGCTCGGGCCAGCGGACGGTGCCCGGCTCGCAGACGCGCGAGAGGTCGTTTCGCTCGAGATCGACGATCATGACGTGCTCCGCTGCATCCTTCTCGGAGCCGCAAAGGTCGTGCGTCTCGCCGGCGGGGCGCGTGCCCTTGATCGGCTTGGTGAACACGCGATCGCCGCGGCGGCCGAGGAAGAGCTCGGGCGAGGCGGACAGGATCGCGAACGACTCGCCCACGAGCGGGCGCGGGCAGAGCGGGCGCAGCGCGCCCAGCGCCCGGGCGAGCCCCCGCGGGTCGCCGCGAAAGGGGGCCGAGAGGTGCTGGACGATGTTGACCTGGTAGACGTCTCCTCGGGCGATCGCGGCGTGCACGGCCTCCACGGCCGCCGCGTAGTCGTCCTCGGTCCAGGTGAGGCGCCAGTCGCCGATCGCGTAGGAGGAGGCCTCCGGCTCCTGCTCGCGCTCGGGCCGGACACGGCAGGCGGCCAGGGGGAGCCGGCAGGGATCCGGCGGACCGGGCTCGGGGGAGCGCCGAAGCGTGCACGAGAGCCCGTAGCCGAGGTACAAGTCGGCGCAGAGGCCCCCGGCGCCGCCCCCGAAGAACCCAGCGTCGAGGAGGTACGACTCGATGCGGGCGAAGGCGCCCTCAGCCTCGTAGATTTCGAGCACACCGAGAGTGTATGTAGGCGCTGCGCGCCCTCCGAGCGTGAGCCCCCTCGGGCCGCGGAGCGCTCGAGCCGAGCCTGCTCGTACAATCGCCCCGTCGTGAACGCTCGTCCCATCGGTGTCTTCGACTCGGGAGCAGGCGGCCTGACCGTCCTCCACGAGTGTCTCGTGACCATGCCCCACGAGGACTTCGTCTACCTCGGGGATACGGCCCGATGCCCGTACGGAACGAGGCCGGCGGACGAGATTCGCCGCTTTGCCCTCGAGGTGGCGACCTTCCTCGCGGACCTCGACGTGAAGCTGATCGTCGCCGCGTGCAACTCCGCCACCGCGGCCGCGTTGCCTCTGCTGCAGGAGCGTCTCCCGGTGCCGATCGTCGGCGTGCTCGCCCCCGAGGCGAGGGCGTCCGTACAGGCGACGCGCAACCGGCGGATCGGTCTCCTCGCGACCGAGGCGACGGTCGCCAGCGGCCGCTACGGCCGCGCGATACGGGCGCTGGACGCCGGCGCGTACGTCCTCGAGGTCGCGTGTCCTCTCCTCGTCCCGCTCATCGAGGCCGGGCCCACCGTCGACGGTCGTCTCGCCGCAGCGGTGCGCGAGTGCGCGGCACCGCTCAAGGAGGCGGAGGTGGACACGGTCATCCTCGGTTGCACGCACTATCCGCTCATCCGTCCGGTGTTCGAGCGCGTCTTCGGGCGCGGCGTCGCGCTCGTCTTCTCGGCCGAGGAGACCGCCCGAGAGGTGTCCGAGACGCTCGCGCGCAAGGAGGTGGAGAACGATCCAGGGCGGGAGGGTCGGTGCCGATTCCTGACGACAGGCGGGCCCGCGGAGTTTCGCGCGCTCGGAGAGCGCTTCCTGCAACTGCCGCTCGACGCGGTCGAGGTCGTCTCGGTGGCGGAGCTCGAGCGGGCCGCCGCATGAGCGGTCGCAGCGTCCCGTGAGCCGCCACGACGGACGTGCGGAAGGCGAGCTGCGTCGGCTCGAGATCGTTCCCAGCTTCATCGAGCAGGCACATGGGTCGGCGCTGATCTCGTTCGGGCGCACGCGCGTCCTCTGTACCGCGACGGTCGAAGAGGGCGTCCCCCGCTGGCTCGCCGGATCGGGCGGCGGCTGGCTGACGGCGGAGTACGGGATGCTTCCCGGCTCCACCGGGGAGCGCAGCCCG
>CAZCIJ010000101.1:2843-10097 GCA_964498265.1 uncultured Gaiellales bacterium
GCGGCAGACAGAAGGGGCGGACGGTGGAGATCCAGCGCCTGATCGGCCGCGCGCTCAGGGCCGCCTACGCGCTGGAATCGCTCGGCGAGCGAACCGTCTGGCTCGACTGCGACGTCCTGCAGGCGGACGGCGGAACGCGCACCGCCGCGATCTCCGGCGCATGGGTGGCGCTCGCGCTGGCCGCGCGCCGGCACGAGCTTCCCCCGCCCGCGAGCTGCGTGGCCGCGGTCTCGGTCGGGATCGTCGACGGCGAGCCGGTGCTCGACCTCGACTACGTCGAGGACGCCGCGGCCGAGGTCGACATGAACGTCGTCATGACCGGGGACGGGCGTCTCGTCGAGGTGCAGGCGACGGCGGAGAGGACACCGTTCGGCCGGGATGAGCTCGACGAGCTGCTGAGCCTGGCGTCTGCCGGGATCGCGCAGATCGTCGAGCGCCAGCTGGCTGCGGCCGGCGCCTAGAGGCCGGAGCCGGTGCGGGTCGTCTTCGGGTCCCGCAACCCCGGCAAGCTGCGAGAGCTGCGCTCGCTTCTCCCCGAATGGGAGATCGAGCCGCTTGACGTGAGCGGCATCGGAGAGGAGACCGGTCGGACGTTCGCGGAGAACGCAGCCGCCAAGGCTCGGTTCGGCCACGGCGCCGCCCCCGCCGGCGCGTGGGCGCTCGGGGAGGACTCCGGCCTCGAGGTGCGAGGGCTCGGTGGACGGCCAGGGCTTCGGTCGGCGCGCTTCGCCGGCCCGGACGCGAGCGACGAGGACAACGTCCAGAAGCTTCTCAGCGAGCTGGACGACCTCGCAGGCGAGGAACGCCGGGCGCGCTACGTCTGCGCGCTCGCCCTCGTTGCCCCTGACGGAGAGGAGGTCGCCGCCGATGGGGTCCTCGAGGGAACGATCGCTCGGCAGCCCCGAGGGGCCGGCGGGTTCGGATACGACCCGGTCTTCGTGCCCGAGGGGGAGGAGCGAACGGTCGCCGAGCTCGGGGATGCCTGGAAGGCGCTCTGGAGCCACCGCGCCCGTGCGGCGCGAGCGCTCGCCGAGGCCGTCCGCCGAGGCCGTCGAGACTCGCGTGTGGTAGCGTGCCGCGCGATGGACGCGGCGCAGGCGCTCGCCGACCTCATCGAGATCTCCACTCAGATCGAGACTGCTGTCCTCGTGGACACGCAGGGGAAGGTCGTGGCGAGCAGCGCGGAGGGCGATGGCCGAGCCGAGGAGGTCGCGCGCGCGGCGCGCGACCTGCTGGCGGCTGCTGAGGAGAGCATGTCGGGGGCCGAGGGAGGGGAGAGGCTCGTTCAGCTCCAGGCGTCCACGCCGGAGGGGTGCGTCTTCGTCGTTCGGGACGACGAGCGCATGGTGGCCGCGGTGACCGTCTCGGATCCGACGGTGGGGCTCGTGTTCTACGACCTCAAGACCTGCCTTCGGCACGCCGCCGGCGAGCAGCTCGCCCCGGAGCCCGAGCCGCGCGCGAAGAAGCCGGCCGAGGAGGACGATGGCGAGGCGTAGGGTCGTCACGGCGCTGCTCGTCTCCGCGGCCGCGGTCGCCGGCGCGGTCGTGTGGCGCCGCCGCGCGAAGCGGCGAGAGCGCGTGGATCTCTACTTCGCCGATGGGTCGATGGTCTCGCTGGAGGAGGGCTCCCTCCAGGCGGATCGTCTGCTTCCCCTCGCCCACGACGTGCTCGCAGCCGCGCGCCGGTAGGCGCGGGTGGACGACGCCGCGCTCCGCCGGCTAATCGGCGAGCACGCCTACCTCGAGGGAGACTTCGTCCTGCGCTCGGGGCGCCGGTCCCGCTACTACCTCGACAAGTACCGGTTCGAGACGCGCCCCGACGTGCTCGGCGCGATCGCGTCTCGGCTCGCAGAGCTCGTGCGCCGCGAGGACCCGGGCGCCGCCCGGCTCGCAGGGCCGGAGCTCGGGGCGGTCGCGCTCGCGGCGGCAGCCTCGCTCGCGAGCGGACTGCCCTTCCTCATCGTCCGCAAGGCGGCGAAGGGCTACGGGACCGACCGCCGCGTCGAGGGCGTGTTCGAGCCGGGAGAGCGCGTCTGCCTCGTCGAGGACGTCGTGACGAGCGGCGGAGCCGCCGCAGCGGCGGTCGAGGCCCTGCGCATGAGCGGGCTCGACTGCGCCACGGCCGTCTGCGTCGTCGACCGCGAGGAAGGGGGCTCGGACGCCCTCGACGCGATCGGCGTGCGCCTCGTGCCCCTGTTTCGAGGACGAGAGCTCGTCCCGGGCGCAGGAGCACGCCCAAATCCGCATGGTTGAGCCCATCTGCCCGCCCTGCTAGTCTCCGGCGGTCGGAGACAGGAAGCGGAACATCGGACAAGGGGAGTGGGTCAATGACGAAGGCGGAGTTCATCGACAGGGTTGCCGCGAAGGCGAACCTCACGAAGAGGGACGCGGGGGCGGCAGTCGACGCGTTCCTCGAGGCCGTTGAGGATGCGCTGAAGCAGGGGGAGTCGATCACGTTCACGGGCTTCGGGAAGTTCCACGTCCAGCAGCGGGCCGCCCGAATGGGGGTCAACCCGCGCAACCCAGGCCAGAAGGTGCACATCCCGGCGGCGACGGTGCCGAAGTTCACCGCCGGAAGCAGCCTGAAGAGCGCCGTCCGGTAGACGGCCGATCCCGAATGGGCGTGCCCGGGGAAGGCATGCCCCAAGCAGTGCGGTCGGCGTGGTCGGCGGCAAGGCTCCCGTGCCTTGGTGCCGATCACGGCGGCGCGATGCGCGGCGCAGCGGCGGCAACCCGGCGTGCGGCCCGTTCGGATCGACCGTGTGGGCGCAGCGGCGCGAGCTCGAGCGCCATGGTACGAACAGACGTTCGTGTAGTATGGGCCGGTGCTCGTCCGGCTGGACGCTGCCGACCAGCTCGCCCGGGTCGTTGCCTCGCGGCCTTCCGTGCCGGTTGCCGAGGCGGCTCGCATCCTCCTCGCTCTCCCCGGCGAGCCGGGGACGGTCGCGCGGAGGGTTCTCGACCGGGTCGTCGCGGCGGACGCTCGTCTCGAGCTGTGCGAGGGCGCCGTTCGGCTGGCATCCTCGCCGCTGGCCGAGCAGCCGCTCGAGCGGGCGGCGTTCTGCGTCGTCGACCTCGAGACGACCGCGCTCTCGGCCCGGGAGGGCGTGATCGCAGAGGTCGGGGCGGTGCGCGTGTCCGGAGGCGCCGTCGCCCGGGAGCTCGAGATCGTCGGCTCGCGGGCTCGCTCCGAGCGGGCAATGCGGCTGCTGTTCCGCTTTGCCGGGGACGCGGTGCTCGCAGGCCACAACGTGGGCTTCGACCTGCGCTTCCTCGAGCGGGTCGTCGCGAGCCGCGGCGAGCGCGTCGCAGCTCCGGTGGTCGACACGCTCGTGCTCGCGCGGCGGCTGCTGCGGGGTCGTACCTCGTCCTTCAGCCTCGCCGCGCTCGCCGAGCTCCTCGGCACCTCGGAGACTCCGTGTCATCGAGCCCTCCCGGACGCGCGGGCGGCGGCGAAGGTGCTGCTGGCCCTGGTCGCGCTCGCACGAGAGCGCGGGGCGCGCACGGTCGGCGACCTCTGCGCGCTCAGCCGGCCCGCGACCCTCGCGTCTTCGGCCGCCTGATCGGGCCGCCGGGGGCCGCGCGTCCGTCCCTCGTTCCGCCCGATCTCCGATCGAGCATCTAGCCTTCCGTCTGATGCCGAGCGAGCTGGAGGCCGTCGCGCCCACCCGGACTGCAGCGTTCGCGGATCGGATGGCCGAGGCCGTCGAGCGGAAGCGGAGCCAGCTGCTCGTCGGGCTCGATCCCCGCCCTGAGTTGCTGCCGCTCGAGCTTCGCGGCGCGACTCACCTCTCGAGAGCCGCCGCGGCCGAGGCCTGCGAGCGCTTCTGCCGGGGCATCGTGGACGCGGTCGGGCCGTACGCCGTCGGCGTGAAGCTGCAGCTGGCGTTCTTCGAGGCGCTCGGCGCGGACGGGCTGCGCGCCTTCGAGGAGGTCTGCGCCTACGCGCGCTCCGCCGGGCTCCTCGTGATCGCCGACGGCAAGCGCGG
The DNA here is from genome assembly GCA_964498265.1 of uncultured Gaiellales bacterium. Lineage (GTDB taxonomy): Bacteria > Actinomycetota > Thermoleophilia > Gaiellales > Gaiellaceae > CAZCIJ01. The sequence goes on from CAZCIJ010000101.1 coordinate 6,833, forward strand.
CGACATCGGCTCGACCGCGCGCGCGTACGCGGAGGCGTACGTGGAGCGTCGGGACGACGATTCCCCGCTCGCGGACGCGCTCACGGTGAACCCCTATCTGGGACGGGACTCGCTCGAGCCGTTCCTCGCCGCGTGCCGGCGCTCCGGCTCGGGCCTGTTCTGCCTGGTCAAGACGTCGAACTCGGGCAGCGCCGACCTCCAGGACGTGGCGCTGTCGGACGGACGCCCGCTCTGGCATCTCGTCGCCACGCTCGTCGCCGACTGGAGCGAGGACCTCGTCGGGGAGCGCGGCCTCTCGAGCCTCGGGGCCGTCGTCGGCGCGACGTACCCCCGTGCGATCGGCGAGGCGCGACGCCTGCTTCCGCGCTCGATCCTCCTCTTCCCCGGCGTCGGCGCGCAGGGAGCCCGCCCGGCCGACGTCGCCCGTGGCTTCACGAGCGGCCCCGCCAGCGCGCTCGTCTCCGCATCCCGCTCGGTCATCTACGCGTTCCGGGGCGATGCGGACGACTGGCGCAAGGCCGCGGCTCAGGCTGCAGCGCACCTGCGTCGCGAGATCTGGGCAGCCTCGGGCTGGTAGGGATGGACGACAGGGCGCGCGTCTGGTTCGCTCGGGTGGCTGCGCCGCTCGCGTTCCTCGCCGCGGCCACGCTCCTGGTCGTGCTCGTGCAGCGCGCGCTCGACGGCGACGAGGACGCGGGCTCCACGACCGTGACGGTCCAGACCGACACCGCCAGCATCGTCACGACGGAGGGCTCCACGACGGAGCAGGAGCCGGCCGAGGAGCAGTTCTACGAGATCAGGCCCGGCGATACGCTCGCCGCCATCGCGCAGCGCTTCGACACCACCGTGGAGGAGCTGGAGCAGCTCAACCCGGGCATCGACCCGCTCGCGCTCGAGCCGGGCCAGACGATTCGCGTCCGTTAGCGCTTCCGTGATGTGAGGCGGCTCGTCCACGATCCCGATCGTGCGGCCCTGCGCAAGGCTGCTCGCACGACACTCGTCATGCCGCCGCTCTTCGCGGTCTGCCTCGTCGTCCTCGACGACCTCCAGACGGCGCTGCTCGCGAGCTTCGGCGTGATCGCGCAGCTCGCGTTCGCGGACTTCAGCGGGCCGCCTCGGCGTCGCGCCGGCGCCTACGTCGGGCTGACGATCGTCGGGGCCGGGCTCGCCGCGCTCGCGACGCTCCTGTCCGGGTCGGCTTGGGCGGCGGCCGTGGTCATGGCGGGGGTGGCGTTTGCGATCACCTTCTCGTCGTTCGCCGGCGGATACCTCGCAGCCGGCGCGAGCGCCGCGATCCTCGCTTTCGTCATCGCGGTCGCGGTGCCCGCGGACGCGGGTGAGATCCCGTCGCGACTGGCAGGCTGGGGCCTTGCCGGCGTCGCGTCGACGGTCGCGGCCATCGCTCTCTGGCCGCGCTACGAGCGCTCGCGGCTCATCCGGCGCATGGTCGACGCGGCGTGCGCGTGCGCGGACCTCGTCGACGCGCTCGCAGATCCAGCCGCGGACGAGCGGCAGCGGTCGGAGGCGCGCGCACGCGCCGCGGCGGCCGGCGACACGCTCGCGACGACCTATCTGGAGACGCCCTACCGGCCGGCCGGGCCGACGGCGCACGACGAGTCTCTCCTCTACCTCGTCTACGAGGTTCGCCGCACTCGGGAGTTCGCCGAGGAGCTGGCCGACGCCGGGCCGCTGACGGCCGACGACGCCTCCCTCGCTGCTGCGTCGGCGCGGGCTCTGCGCGAGACCGCGACCCTCCTCGCCGACGGGCGAGGCACGTTCGACGCCGCTGCGCTCGAGCGCGAGCGCGCGGCGCATCGTCGCTCCGTCGGCGAGCAGTTCGCGCTCGAGCGCGACACGGAGCGCCTCGAACGGCGGGCACGCGCGGCCTTCGGTGCGCGCGTCCTCTCGTACCTGGCGCTCTCGGTGGGACTCAATGCCGCGCGGCTGCGCGGGCTCGACGTACCGGCGGCCCGCTACGAGGTGCAGCCGCTGATGCCGGATCCCGGCCTGTCGTCGGCCCTCTCGCGGCTCGTCTCCGCCGTGCGGGCGAACCTCCGCCCGGACTCTGTCTGGTTCCAGGCCGCGCTCCGGGCGGCCGTAGCCCTCGGTGCCGCCGTGTTCGTGGCTGTCGCCGGGCGCGTGGAGCACGCCTTCTGGATCGCTCTCGGGACGATGACGGTGCTGAAGTCCAGCGCGGTCACGACGGGCTACACCGCGTGGCAGGCGCTGCTCGGCACGCTCGCCGGGTTCGGGCTGGCGAGCGCCTTCCTTCTCCTCGGGGGCGAGGCGCGGGCGGCCCTGTGGGCGGCGCTCCCCATCTGCGTATTCCTGGCCATCTACACCCCGACGGCGGTGCACGCGATCGTGGGCAACGCCATGTTCACCGTGACCGTCGTCGTCCTCTTCAACCTGATCGAGCCGGAGGGATGGCGCACCGGTCTCATCAGGGTCGAGAACGTCGGCATCGGCGCCGCGACGAGCGTCGTGGCCGGGCTTCTCCTCTGGCCGCGAGGCGCGCGCGCCCAGCTGCGGTCGCGCCTGGCGTCGCTCTACGAGGCTGGAGGCGAGTACATGCGACGGGCGATCGGGGCCGCCGTCGGCCGGCTACCTGTGGATCAGGCCGCAGGGGCCGGCGTCGCGGCGCTCGAGTCCGCGACTCGAGCGAGCGACGCGTTCTCGACCTTCCTCAACGAGCGCGGCCCGAAGCGGCTCCCGATCCAGACGTGGTCGAGGGTCCTGGCGGTCGGATACCAGCTCCGCTTCGTCGGGGACGCCGTGCTCGAGGGAGCCCAAGCCCTCGGGCCGGTCGAAGGCCGACCCGACGTCAGCGCCTCGCTGGACGCGGCCGCCGCTGACCTCGAGCGGCGCATCGCCCGGGCGGGGCGGTCGATCGTCGACCGGGCCGAGGAGCGTGCGCCGCCGATCGCAGCCGAGCCGCTGCAGATGCCGGCGATCGTTCCGGACGGTGCCGACGCCTCCTCGGTGCAGACCGCGCTCTGGGTGCGCGAGTGGATCGGTCACGTTCAGCGGCTGCTCGCCGAGGTCGAGCCGCCGCTCCGGCAGGTGCAGGACCTCGGCGCGCGTCCCTGGTGGCGCTGAACGCTCGACTCGCTCGGCCCGAACGCTCGAGCGGCTCGTGCGCTGAACGAGCTCGACGTCTAGATGGTTGATCGGAAAGTTTGATCAAACGTCGAGTTATGCCGTATGGGCCGCGAAGCGGCCCCGTGTATGGAGACGATTGATCGATTATCGATCAATCGTCTAG
>CAZCIJ010000102.1:0-10091 GCA_964498265.1 uncultured Gaiellales bacterium
TCCCAGAAGACCCGCAGCATCTCCTCGTAGCTCGTCGCCGCCGCCTCGTACACGGCGAGCACGACCTCCGCGTGCCCGGTCAGGCCGGAGCAGACCTCCTCGTACGTCGGATTGGGCGTCGTGCCGCCGGCGTAGCCCACGGCGGTCGTGTAGACGCCGGGCGCCTGCCAGAACGTCCGCTCGGCGCCCCAGAAGCACCCCATGCCGAAGAGCGCCTGCTCCGTGCCTGCCGGAAACGGCGGGACGAGCGGGTTTCCGTTGACGAAGTGGCGCTCGGGAACCGGGATGGGCTCGGCCCGGCCCGGAAGCGCTTGCTCCGGCGTGGGCAGCTCGAGCTTCTTGCGCGTGAACAGCATCGGATCGCCTCCAGGCGTCTCGGGTTCTCCCTCCTAGGGTACGCGGCGAGGCCGCGCCGTTACAGGCGCTTCGATACGATCGAGCCTTACTTGGCGCGGACGGAACGACGAGAAGCGAGCTTCGCCGCGGCCTTCCCAGCCAAGACCCTCCTCGGCATGATCCACATGCCCGCGCTGCCGTCGGCGCCGGCGAGCGAGCTCCGCCTCGACGAGCTGATCGAGTTCGCGCTCTCGGAGGCCGCCAAGCTCGAGGCGTCGGGTCTCGACGGAGCCATCGTGGAGAACGTCGGCGACGCCCCGTTCTTCCGTGGTCGCGTCCCACCGGCGACCGTCGCGGCCATGGCGATCGTGGTCACGGAGGTGAAGCGGGCGACCGGGATGCGAGTCGGCGTCAACGTGCTGCGCAACGACTGCGAAGCGGCTCTCTCGATCGCGCACGTCGCGGGCGCCGACTTCATCCGCTGCAACGTCGTGATTGGCGCCTACGTCACGGATCAGGGCATCGTCCAGGGGTGCGCGGCGGAGCTCGCGCGCCTGCGCCGGAGCCTCGGCGCCGACCCGCTCGTCCTCGGGGACGTCCACGTCAAGCACGCCGCGCCGCTCTACGACGTCCCGATCGAGGACGCGGCGCGCGACCTCGCGGAGCGAGGCGGCGTCGACGCCGTGATCGTGTCCGGCGCGCGCAGCCCCGTGCCGCCGAGCGCAGAGACGCTCGCTGCCGTCAAGGCTGCGGTCGAGCTTCCGGTCCTGGTCGGCAGCGGCGTCGGGCTCGAGAACGCACGCCAGCTCTACGAGCGTAGCGACGGGCTGCTGCTGGGGGAGGTCGACTTCAAGGTCGGGCGCGTCTGGGGCGGCGCGAGCGACGCCGCGGCGTACTCCGAGGCGGTGCGCCGCTGCAAAATGGGCTGACGTGAGGCCCATCGTCGGAATCACCTCGTACGCCCAGGAGGCCAGTTGGGCTCAGTGGACGCTGCCCGCGGCGCTCGTCCCGCTCGCCTACGTCCAGTCCGTGGAGGTCGCGGGCGGGAGGCCGCTCCTCGTGCCGCCCACGGAGGACGCGCTGGACGAGACGCTGGCGGTGCTCGACGCGCTCGTCCTCTCCGGGGGCGCGGACATCGACCCGTCCGCCTACGGACAAGCGCCCCACCCGGAGACGAGCGGCGCCCACCCGCATCGAGACGCTGCCGAGCTGGCGCTGCTCGAGACCGCGCTCGCGCGGGAGATGCCGGTGCTCGCGATCTGCCGCGGCATGCAGATGCTGAACATCCTCTACGGCGGCAACCTCGACCAGCACCTCCCGGAGACCCTCGGCCACACAGGGCACCGGGAGACCCACGGCGTCTTCTCCGAGCACCGTGTGCGCCTCAAGCCGGGCAGCAGGGCCGCCGACATCCTGGGCGTGGAGGCGAGCGTCAAGTCGTCGCACCATCAGGGGATCGATCGAGTCGGCGCGGGCCTCGAAGCCGTCGGCTGGGCCGAGGACGGGAGCGTCGAGGCGATCGAGAACGGCGGCCACCGGTTCGTCGTCGGCGTGCTCTGGCATCCCGAGGAAGACGAGGACAAGGCGCTCTTCGCGGCCCTCGTCGAGGAGGCGCGACGCTACGGCGGGGCGCGCCGGGAGTGAGCGGTCCTGCCTCGATCCTCGTCGTCGGCGCCGGTCCCGTCGGCCTCGTCCTCGCCTGCGAGCTCCGGCGGGGCGGCGTCCCGGTGCGCCTCGTCGACAAGCTCCCTGCGCCGTCGCCGCGGTCGAAGGCCGTGAGCGTCCATGCGCGCACGCTCGAGCTGCTCGAGTCCATGGGCGTCGTCGATCGCTTCCTCGGCGAGAGCGTGCGCACCGCCGGCGCCTCGCTCGTCGCGGGAGGGACGACGCTCGCCGACGTCGACTTCGCGGGCGTCGATACCCGCTACCCCTTCGCCGCCTGCCTGCCGCAGGACGTCACGGAGTCGATCCTCCGAGACCTGCTTGCCGACCTCGGCGGCCGGATCGAGCGCGGCGTCGAGCTCATCGACCTGGCACAGGACGCCGACGGCGTCAGGGCGACGCTGCGACACCCGGACGGCGGCGCCGAGACGGCCGGATTCTCGTACGCGGTGGGCTGCGACGGAGGGCATTCCACGGTCCGCCACGCGGTCGGTGTGCGGCTCGAGGGATCGTCCGAGGGCGAGCGCTTCCTGCTCGCCGACTGCGACGCCGAGCACGAGCTTGCGCGCGACCGCATCTACCTCTGGGTGGCGGAGCACGGGCTGTGCGCGCTCTTCCCGCTGCACGGCCGGCGGGTGCGGCTCGCGGCGCACGTGGCCAGGAGCTGGGACCAGAGCGCCGAGCCGGCGCTCGGCGAGGCGCAGAGGATCGCCGACGAGCGAACGGGCGAGGCGCTCAGGCTGTCGAACCCGCGCTGGCTCACGTACTTCGAGATCCACGAGGCGCAGGTCCCGCAGTACCGCTTCGGCCGCGTCTTCCTCGCCGGCGACGCGGCGCACGTGCATAGCCCGGCGGGCGGACAGGGGATGAACACGGGGATGCAGGACGCCGCCAACCTGGCGTGGAAGCTGCGCCTCGCCTGGTCGGGAGCCGGCGCGCCCGGGCTGCTCGACAGCTACCAGGCCGAACGGCATCCGGTCGGCGCGCACGTCGTTCGGACCGCCGGCACGATGACGGCCGCGATGACGCGCGAGGGAGCGCTGGCACGGCACGCGCGCGAGTTCCTGCTGTCGACGCTCGTCGGTCACACGCCGCTCAAGGAGTCGCTCGCGCGCCGGCTGAGCGAGACGACGATCTCCTACCGCGACAGCCCGATCGTCGGCGGCATGCCCCGGCGCACGGTCGGCCACGGACCCCTGCACCCGGGCGACCTCGCGCCCGCGGCGCCGGGGGTGGTCGAGGCGCTCGACCCGCTCGTCCACACCGTCCTCCACGTCGGGGAGCCCGATCCGGCCGCACGGTCGGCGGCCGAGCTGCGCGCGAGCTTCGGCGGTCTCGTGAGGAACGTGCTCGTCCATCCGGAGGGGCGGCGCGACGGGCCGTTCGACGGCGTCGTTGCCGACGCCGACGGGTCCGTCGCCGCGCGCTACGGCGCCGGAGAAGGGCTGCTCGCGGTCGTCCGCCCGGACCGGTACCTCGCCTACCTCGGCGAGCCCGAGGACGTCGAGGGAGCCGAGCGCGTGCTCGTCCGCGCAGTCGCGTAGAGGCTCGCCCGACTCTCGCCGGGCCCGCCGCGGCTGCTGGCGCGAGCCACACGATGCGCCGTAGCAGTCTTTTACCTATATTTGTCATATGCATAGACCACACGGGAGGCGAAGGCACGGCCAACGAGGCACCCGCTGCCGCTGGCTGGCCGACGGTCGCTGGCACGTGCGGGCGCGCATCGAGCGCTTCGTCGAGCCGGCCCTACTCCTCTCCCTCTCGGAGCGGCCGATGCACGGGTACGACCTGCTCGAGCAAGTGCCGCAGCTCACGGGCGACGCCCGCGGCGTCGATCTCGGGAACCTCTATCGAGCGCTGCGGGCGCTCGAGGCGGACGGCCTCGTCCGTTCGGAGTGGCACGCGGAGCTGCCGGGACCGGCGAAGCGCGTCTACGAGATGACCGGCGACGGTCATCTGGTGCTCGCGCAGTGGGCCGACGCGCTCCGCGACGCGAGAGTCGAGATCGACGAGTTCCTGAGACGCTACGAGGACGCCGAAAGGAGGTGACCATGCACCGCCATCACCGGCACCGTCACGGCTGCGGCCCGCGGGGCCTGCGCCGCCGGCTCTCTCGCGAGCAATGGCTCGTTCGGCTCGAGGAGTACCAGCGAGATCTCGAGCAGGAGATCGCGGACGTAGCCGACCTGATCCGGCGGCTCAAGGAGGACAAGCCGCCAGGGACGGCCGACGTCTGAACGCTCGCCCACCGGGCGAGCCAGAGCGGGGGCCGGGCATGCCCGGCCCCTACACTGACGGTATGAACGTGCTCGTCCAGATCGACCCCGACGTCTGCATCGGCGCCGGCAGGTGCGAGGAGCTCGAGCCGAACGCGGTCGAGCTCGGCGACGACGGCATCTCCCGGCCGCTGCCCGGTGTCGCGCTCACGCAGGAACGTGCCGAGAAGATCTGCACGAACTGCCCGAGCGGCGCGATCTCGATCGCCGGTCCGGCGCCGGACGACGTGCCGCTCGCCGAGCCGGGTTAGGGGGCTGACCGTCTCGCGACTCAGACGCCGCCGAGCACGACGAGCCGCAGCTCGGTCATCTCCTGGATCGTGTACGCCGGCCCTTCCTTCGTGTTCCCCGACGCCTTGGTGCCGCCGTACGGCATCTGATCGACGCGCCATTCGGGCGCCTCGTTGATCATCACGCTGCCGAACTCGAGCGCCGCCGAGGCCCTGACGGCCGCGTCGATCGACCTCGTGAAGATCGCAGACTGGAGCCCGTACTCGGTGCCGTTGGCCGCCGCGAACGCCTCGTCCAGCGTGTCGTAGGGAACGACCGAGCAGACGGGGCCGAAGACCTCCTGCCGGCAGACCTTCATCTCGGGCTGGACGTCCTTCAGGACGGTCGGCCGGATGAGGCCGTTCTCCTCGACCCCCCCGGTCAGGACGGTCGCGCCGCCCTGCCCGGCCTCCTCGATCCACGCGACCACGCGGTCGCGGTTCTCGCGATCGATCACGGGCCCGACGTCGGTCGTGTCCTCGCTCGGGTCACCGACCTGGAGGGCCTCGACCTTGGGGATCAGCCTGTCGACGAACTCGTCGAAGATCGCCCGCTGGACGTAGACGCGCTGGACCGAGATGCAGGTCTGGCCGGCGTAGGAGAAGGCGTGCGTCGCCACCTTCGACGAGGCGAGGTCGACGTCGGCGTCCGCCTCGACGATCACGGGCGAGGCGTTGCCGAGCTCGAGCGCCACCTTCTTGCGCACCGCGCGAGCGCGGATGCCCCAGCCGACCTCGGCCGAGCCGGTGAAGGTGATCATGCGCACGCGCTCGTCCTGCTCGAGCACCTGGCCGATCTCGGTCGCCTTGCCGGGAATGACGCTGAGCCAGCCGGGCGGCAACCCTGCCTCCTCGCAGATCGCGGCGAGGCGGAGCGCGCTCGTGGGCGTCTGGCTCGCCGGCTTGAGCACGATCGCGCAGCCCGCGGCCAGCGCCGGAGCAAGCTTGTGCGCGACGAGGTTCAGCGGGAAGTTGAACGGCGAGATGGCGCCGACGACGCCGATCGGGACGCGGATGGTCCACGCGATGTGGCCGTCCCCGGGCTGCGTGCCGGTGGCCGGCACGACGTCGCCCGCCAGCCTCCGCGCCTCGCCCGCCGAGAGCGAGTACGTGTTGAGCGCGCGCGAGGCTTCGACCCGCGCCGCCTTTACCGGCTTGCCGGCCTCGGCCGAGATCGTCCGCGCGAGCTCCTCGTTCCGCTCCCCGACGAGCTTCGCCACGCGCTCGAGGATGTCGGCCCGCCGCCACGCCGGAAGGGGGTCGCGCATGGCGCGGGCTGCGGCGTCGATCGCGCGCCGGGCCTCGCTCGCGCCCGCCCTGGCGACCGTGGCGACGACCTCGCCCGAGTAGGGCGAGCGTACGTCGAGCCACTCGCCGGTCTCGATCCATTCACCGTCGAGGTAGAGGGGCTCCTGCGTTGCGGTTACCGCCGCCATCGCGTTCCGTCCTTTCTCCCGAGAGCCGGACGACCTTGGAAAGAGTAACTCGGACGTCGTGCCCGGCGTCTGGCGTTCGGCCGCCGTGTCCAGAGGGCTGTCGGCTCGACCATCAGGACACGCGCCAGTCCCTCCCGGCCCACTCGCGCTCGCGGAGCAGGTACTTCTGGATCTTCCCCGTCGAGGTCTTCGGCAGCTCGCCGAACTCGACTGCGTCGGGGCACTTGAAGTGCGCGAGGCGCTCGCGGCAGAAGTCGATCAGCTCGCGCTCCGTGACCTCGTGCCCGTCCCTGAGCGCCACGAACGCCTTCGGCCGCTCTCCCCATCGCTCGTCGGGAACAGCGACGACGGCGCACTCGAGCACCGCCGGGTGCCGGACGATCGCCTGCTCCACCTCGATCGTCGAGACGTTCTCCCCTCCGGACACGATGATGTCCTTGGCCCGGTCGCGAAGCTCGATCGAGCCGTCCGGGTACCAGACGGCGAGGTCGCCGGAGTGGAACCAGCCGCCCTCGAACGCCCGAGCCGTCGCAGACGGATCGCGGAAGTATCCCTTCGTGACGTTGTTCCCGCGCATGACGACTTCGCCCAGCGTCCCCCCGTCGCGCCGCACGTCGCGCATGTGACCGTCGACGACGCGAACCGGCTCGTGGGTCACGTACGCGTGTCCCTGGCGCGCGAGGAGCGCGGCCCGCTCGTCCTGCGGCAGCCGGTCCCACTCCCGCGGCCTCACGCGCACGGTCATGGGACCGTAGGTCTCCGTGAGGCCGTAGAGGTGAATCGGCCGGAGGTTGAGCTCCTCCATGCGGGCGAGCAGCGTCGGAGACGGCGGGGCGCCTCCGAGGGCGACCGTCACGCGCTGGGGCATCCGTCGCGCCGCCGGGTGGTTCACGAGGCCGGCGTAGACGGTCGGCGCGCCGCAGGCATGCGTCACGCCCTCTGTCTCGAGCAGCTCCCAGATTCGCGCGGGCTCGGGTCGGCGCAGGCAGACGTGGCGACCGGCGACCGCGGTGACGGCCCAAGCGTGGCACCAGCCGTTGCAGTGGAACATCGGCAGCACCCACAGGTAGGCCGAGTCGTAGGTGAGGCCCGTCTCGATCACCTCGCCCAGCGCATTCAGGAACGCCCCGCGGTGCGTCACGACCGCTCCCTTGGGCCGCCCGGTCGTCCCTGACGTGTAGTTGACGGAGATCGGCTGCTCCTCGTCCTCGAGCGGAGCCGGGCCGGACGCTCCTTCTCCGCTCGACAGGAACAGCTCGTACGGCTCGTCCCGCTCGCCGGTCTCGTCGACGACGACCGCTTCCACGCCGGGGACGCCCTCGACCAGGCGGACGAGCTCGCGATCGACGAGGACGAGGCGGGCTCCCGAGTGCTCCAGGATGGACGCGACCTCGGGTGCAGCGAGCCGGGTGTTGAGCGGAACGAGGGCGCAGCCTGCAGCCGGAACGCCGAAGTGCGCCTCGAGCATGGCGAGCGTGTTCGGCAGCAGCGTGGCGACGCGGTCGCCCGGCTCAAGCCCGGCAGCGCGGAGCGCAGCCGCGAGGCGGCTGACGCGCCCGGCGAGCTCCGAGTAGGTCAGGCGGCGCTCTCCGCTCACCACCGCGATACGCCCCGGGAAGACCGAGGCGCTCCGGTAGACGAAGCCGACCGGGCTGAGCTCGCTCCGGTAGACGCGTCGCGCCATTGCGAGGACGATTGTCCCCGTTCCGGCGGCCTCGTGCGAGGGTCCGCCCGTGATGGACCCGGTCACGATCGCGGACGTGACGGCCCTCGTGGCGAACCGCATCGTCCGCGAGCTCCTGACGGGAGCGGCGCTCAGGCGCCGCTCCCGTGCCTCCGACTCCTGAGCCCGGCCTCGCTACGCGCGCCGGACTGCAGGGAGGTCGGCCGGGAAGCGCTCGAGCACCCACTCGGCATCGAGCGGGCGTCGCGAGTAGTGGCGGCCGCCCACGAGCACGTAGTCGCGCCGCTTGGGATCCATCGGCAGCCGCGCCTCCACGGGGTACCAGCGGTTGTGGCGCTCGATGAGCTCGTTGACCTCGACGAAGTTGCACCGTTCCGCTGCCCGCCGCCAGCGCCGGCTGAACGCCTCTCCGTCGTCTCCGCAGTCGGCGGCGAGCTCGCGCCAGCGCCGCGCGATGTCCGACTCCGCCTGCGCCGTGAGCCGCTCGATCTCCCGCAGGCGCACCATGTAGGGCAGCGGCCCGCCGAGCGAGGCGATGTACGAGTCGGTCTCGACCTTGAAGAGCCGCGGTCGCCGGGGAAGCGGTCGTCCCGCACCCACGCCGAGCTCGAGCCCGGCTGAGAGCTTTCGCTCCTCGACGGCCTCACGCGGATCGCGCGGGCGCACGCCCCACTGGCCGAGGATGCGGGACCGCTCGCGCTGGTCCATCGTCAGCGGCGGGCGAGCGCCTCGCGGAGCGACTCGGGTTCGGTCACGGGCGCCTGGCATGCGAAGCTCTCGCAGACGTAGGCGGCCGGACGGCCGTCGACGAGATCCTTGCCCGCGAGCAGCGGCACGCGCTCCGCCGCCGGGTCGTCGCCGCCGGCCGCGAACGCGTACACGGTGCTCGGCGAGAAGCGCTCGAAGGCGGCACGCCGCAGCGCCTCGGTGCCGGAGTCCCCGTCCGGGCCCACGACGGCGAGCTCGCGGGGCGGGGAGAAGTGCAGGTCGAGCGCGCATAGCAGGTGCCCGACGGCGCTCGGGGCTCGCTCGAGGAGCCCGTAGGCGAGCCGGAAGACCTCGACGGCGCGCCGCTCGAGATCGGGCTCTCCGTAGATGCGCGCCAGGCGCAGGAGAGCGTAGGCGAGCATCGAGTTGCCGGACGGGAGCGGGTTGTCGTCGAGCTGCTTCCGGCGCGCGACGAGGTGGTCGCCGCCGGGAGCCGCGAAGAAGAACCCCCCGAGCTCCTCGTCCGCGAACAGCTCGACGGCGAGGAGCGCCAGCCGGCGTGCCTCCTCGAGCGCCTGCAGCTCACCCGTCGCCGTGTAGAGGTCGAGCAGGCCGTTCGCGACGTGCGCGTAGTCCTCGACGTAGGCGGCGATCTTGGCCCGGCCGGCCCGGTACGTGCGGTAGAGCCTCCCCTCGGCATCGCTCATCGAGCCCAGCAGGAACTCAGCGAGGGAACGTGCCGCCTCGAGGTAGTCCTCCCGGCGCAGCCGCAGCCCGGCTTCGGCGAGCGCCGAGAGCGCGAGGCCGTTCCAGGCGGCGAGCGCCTTGTCGTCGCGGAGCGGTTGCGGGCGCCCGAGCCGCGCCTCGAGCAGCCGCGCGCGGATCTCCGGCGACACCTCGACGTCCGGGTCGGCCACGGCGAGGACGTTCCGGCCCTCGAAGTTCCCGCCCGTCGTGATCCCGAACCTGAGGATCACCTGCTCAGCCGCGTCCGGCTCGAGGAGGTCGACGATCTCGTCGTAGCTCCAGACGTACGTCAGGCCCTCCTCGCCCAGCGTGTCCGCGTCCTGCGCCGACGCGAAGCCACCCTCGGAAAGGCGCATCTCGCGCAGCAGGTAGTCGAGCGTGTCCTCGACGACGAGCCGGTAGCGCTCGCGGCCGGCGAGGAGCCACCCGTGAAGGTAGGCCTGCGCGAGGAGCGCGTTGTCGTAGAGCATCTTCTCGAAGTGCGGGACGAGCCAGGCGGCGTCGACGGAGTAGCGGTGGAAGCCGCCGCCGAGCTGGTCGTACATCCCCCCCGCGGCCATCGCGTCGAGCGTCGAGGTCGCCATGTCGAGCGCGTAGGGCGCGCCGCGGAGCTCCATGCGCAGCAGGAACTCGATCGTCGACGCGGGCGGGAACTTCGGCGCGCCCCCGAAGCCCCCATGCTCCGCGTCGAACTGCTGGTGCAGCGTCACGACGGCGTCGGGAAGCAAGGCCGACGTGAGCGGCTCGTGCGAGGGGCGCTGCTCGGCCGCGCGGCGGAGCGCCTCGGTCAGCTGCGCCGCCTGGCGGCCGACGTCGGCGCGGCGAGCGTGGTAGGCATCCGCCACCGCGGTCAGCACGTCCCGGAGGGCGGGCATCCCCATCCGGGCCTCGGGCGGGAAGTACGTACCGCCCCAGAAGGGCTCCCCCTCGGGCGTGAGGAACACCGTCATCGGCCAGCCGCCCTGCCCCGAGA
>CAZCIJ010000103.1:0-10085 GCA_964498265.1 uncultured Gaiellales bacterium
GCACCTCGGCGCCGCCGCAACCGCAACAGATCGACTGCGGCGCGACGTGCGCCGCCGTCTACCCGGCCGGGACCCTCGTCACGCTCACCGCCGCGCCGGCGGCGAGCTCGACGTTCGCCGGCTGGACCGGGGGCGGCTGCGCAGGCACAGGACCGTGCGTGGTGACGATGAACGCCGCGCAGACCGTGACGGCGACCTTCGACACCCAGACCTTCCCGCTGGCAGTGACGGTCTCCGGCGAGGGCGGAGTGTCGAGCACCCCCGAGGGCATCCTCTGCCCGACCACGTGCACGGAGAGCTTCCCGGCGAGCACGGTTGTGACGCTGACAGCGCAGGCGACCCCCGGATGGTCCTTCCAGGGCTTCAGCGGCGCCTGCACCGGCACCTCGTGCCAGGTGACGATGAACCAGGCCCAGAACGTCAGCGCCACGTTCGTCCAGGAGACGGTGCAGGCGAGCGTCCTCCGCCGGTTCGTCACCTTCAACGGGCCTCCCGGGCGCCAGCGGGTGATCAACGTCAGGGTCAGCTCGGACGAGGAGGTGTCCGTCCGGGTGCGGCTCTCGCGCGGGAACAAGAGCGTGACGCGCAGGTTCGGCAACGTCGACGGCACCGAGACCCTCAGGGTCTTCGCGGTCCGCAACCGCGCGAAGCCCGGCCCGGTCCGGGTGCAGGTCACCTTCATCAACGACGCCGGGGCAAGGAAGCGCGTGACCGGGTCGGTGAGGCTCCCAGCGGTGAGGTAGCCGCACCAGAGACTCCGGTTGCAGGAAGGGTGCCGCGAGGGGCCGGGAGGACCGGCCCCTCGCGCCAATCCGACCCCGGCCCCTCGCCCGTACACCAAGGCACAGTGGTCGGTTGGCGTCTCGCGGTCCTCGCCGGCGCCCTTGCGCTCTCGGGCGCGGCCGTCGCGACTCCGAGCGCCGAGGCCGGCTACTACCCCTCCCCCGCGCCGGCTCCGCCGCCGCCGGAGCCGGCGCCGCCGCCACAGTCAACCTACGCGCTCACGGTCGAGAGGACGGGCACCGGGACCGGCAGCGTGACGAGCGGCGAGGGAGGCATCGCCTGCGGCCAGGACTGCTCGGAGACCTACCCGGCGGGCGACACCGTCACCCTCACCGCCGTCGCGGCCGCCGGCTCGACGTTCGCCGGCTGGGCCGGCGCCTGCTCCGGCACCGGGTCGTGCACGATCGAGATTGGCGCGGCGACATTGGTCAGGGCGGCCTTCGCGCTCGAGGAGGGCACCGCCGACACGGCGGTCGAGGCGGCGCGCGTGCGCGCCGGCGTCCGGCGGGTGGGCCGTGCGCGCGTCGTGCGCCTGCGCCTTCTGGCCGGCGAGGCGCTCGAGGTCGAGCTCGAGCTCAGGCGCAGAGGCCGCGTCCTCGCGCGAAGGGAGATTCGCGTGCGCGAGGGAACGCGCACGGTCGCCCTGCGGATCCCGGCCCGCGTCGCGGCCGGTCGCGCGCGGCTCCGGATCGAGCTGCGGGACGCGGCCGGGAACGAGCGCACGCTGGCGCGCGCCGTGCGTGTCCCCCGGGCGCGCCGGGGCTAACCCTCTGGATCCCTGCCGCCGCGTCCTGCGCGAGATGCAGGTGAGACGTCTCGCCGGAGAGCCGCTTGTCCCCGCGTGACGCCGCTCACGCCGGGACGGCGCTGAACCGCGGCATCGAGAGGATCGTGAGCGCCGACCGCCACCTCGACGGTATTCCCGGCCTCGAGCGCGTCGACCCGGGAGATGCCGCGTCGCTCGAGCGCCTCCTCGGCACGACCTGAGGCGGTGATCGCTACGTGGCGACGGCCTCGAGGACGGACTCGGGGATGTCGAAGTTCGCGTACACGCCCTGGACGTCGTCCGAGTCCTCGAGGGCGTCGACGAGCCGGAGCAGCTTCCTCGCCGCGCCCTCCTCCTCGACCTTCACCGTCGACTTCGGCACCATCGTGAGCTCGGCCGACTCGTGCGGGATCTCCGCGGCATCGAGGGCCGCGCGAACCGCGGCAAGCTGCTCCGGCGGGGTCGTGACCTGGAAGGTCGATCCGTCCTGGACGACGTCCTCAGCGCCCGCGTCGGCGGCGGCGAGCACGAGCTCCTCCTCGTCGACGCGGTCGGCGTCGCAGACGATCAGGCCATTGCGCTCGAACTGCCAGGCGACGGCGCCGGACGTGCCCAGGTTGCCGTCGTTCTTCGAGAAGACGTGACGGATGTCGGAGGCGGTGCGGTTGCGGTTGTCGGTCAGCGCCTCGACGAGGAGCGCGACGCCGGCCGGGCCGTAGCCCTCGTAGGTCACGTGCTCGTACGCCTCGCCGTCGGCGCCCGTGCCCGAGGCGCGGGCGATCGCCCGCTCGATGCTCTCCTTCGGCATCGAGGCCTCGCGCGCCTTCTCGACCGCGTTCTGGAGGGCGAGGTTCGTATCCGGATCGGGCCCGCCCTCCCGGACGGCGACGATGATCGCGCGCGAGAGCCTCGAGAACAGCAGGCCGCGCTTCGCGTCCACCGCGCCCTTGCGGCGCTTGATCGTCGACCACTTACTGTGCCCCGACATGCGTCACCTCGCGGACGAGCTCGAGGAAGAGCTCGTGCACCAGCGTGTCGTCGGTCAGCTCCGGGTGGAACGCGGCAAGGAGGATCATGCCCTGGCGCAGCAGCACCGGATCGCCGTCGAGCTCGGACAGCACCTCGACGTCCGGCCCGGCTGCCTCGACGCGCGGCGCGCGGATGAAGACGCCGTGCAGGGGGCGCTCGGCGCCGGGAAGATCGACGTCCGCCTCGAAGCTGAACACCTGGCGGCCGTAGCCGTTTCGCCGCACGACGACGTCGGCGAGCCCGAGCAGCGGCTGCCCCGGAACGCCGTCGACGGCCTTGCGCGCGAGGAGGATCATGCCGGCGCACGTGCCCAAGATGGGCCCCGGGAACTCCTCGATCGCCTCCTCGAGCCCGTACAGACCGACGAGGCGCCCGATCGTGGTGGACTCGCCGCCCGGGACGATCAGGCCGTCAACGCCGTCGAGGTGCTCGGGCTTGCGGACCTCGCGGACCTCGACGCCGAGCCGCGCGAGCATCGCCGCATGCTCACGGAAATTGCCCTGCACCGCCAGAACGCCGATCGTCATCCGTGCCTCACGACGGCAATTGTACGGCCGGGGCATGCGCGGGCCTCAGAGCGTGTGGACGGCCCGGCCCACCCGCTGCAACAGGGGGTCGGGTCCCTCATAACCATCCTCGCGCCGGCGGCAGCCGGTGCGAGGAAGGCCCTACCACCCGCGGGTCTGGAGCAGATCCTCGGGCCGCATGGCGGCCGAGTCGAGGCCGCGCATCGGCTCGCCCAGCCCCATCGAGACGCGCGCGAGCACCTCGGGGTCGCGGAAGTGCGTCGTCGCCTCCACGATCGCCTTGGCGCGCACGGAGGGCTCCTCGCTCTTGAAGATCCCCGAGCCGACGAAGACGCCGTCGGCGCCGAGCTGCATGCAGAGCGCCGCGTCGGCGGGCGTCGCGATCCCGCCCGCGGTGAACATCACGACGGGGAGCCGCTCGTTGTCGGCCACGGCCTTGACGAGCTCGAAGGGAGCTTGCAGCTCCTTGGCGGCCGTGAACAGCTCCTCTTCGGGCAGCGAGTGCAGCCGGCGCATCTCGCCCGTGACCGCGCGCATGTGGCGCACGGCCTGCACGACGTCGCCGGTGCCCGCCTCGCCCTTCGTCCGGATCATGGCCGCGCCTTCGTTGATGCGGCGGAGCGCCTCCCCGAGGTTCGTCGCGCCGCAGACGAACGGCACGCGGAACTTCCACTTGTCGACGTGGTTGTCCTCGTCGGCCGGCGTCAGAACCTCGCTCTCGTCGATGTAGTCGACCTCGAGCGCCTCGAGCACCTGAGCCTCGACGAAGTGCCCGATCCGGCACTTCGCCATGACCGGGATGGTCACGGCCTCCTGGACCTCGCGAATCCTGGCGGGATCGGCCATGCGCGCGACACCGCCCTGGGCGCGGATGTCCGCGGGCACGCGCTCGAGCGCCATGACCGCGACAGCGCCGGCGTCCTCGGCGATGCGGGCCTGCTCCGGGGTCGTGACGTCCATGATGACGCCGCCCTTCAGCATCTCCGCGAGGCCGCTCTTCACTCGCATCGTCCCGAGCTCCGCCATGGCTCAAGTCTACCCCGCCGGCTCCTCGTCTAGGACCCGGGGCCGGGGCGCTCACGACCGAGGAGCGGCTGGAACCGCCCCGGTCGCAGCGGCGCGAGCTCGTGGCTCGGAGGCTCCCCGGCGAGGATCTCGGCGGTGAGGCGGCCGGTTACCGGCGCGAGCGTCAGCCCCATCATCCCGTGCCCGCTCGCGAGCACGACGTTGTCGACCCCGTCCACCCGGCCGACGATCGGCAGCCCGTCGGGCGAGCAGGGCCGCAGCCCGCGCCACACCTCGACCGTCCCGCGCCCGTCGAGCGCGGGCAGGCCCGCTCGCCCGGCACGCACGACGGCGTCGACCCGGCGCCGGCTCACCGAGAGGTCGAGACCCGAGAGCTCGAGCGTGCCCGCCAGCCGGAGCCGGCCGCCGAGCGGCGTCGCGATCACCCGGTCCTCCTGGAACCAGACCGGGAGCGCGGGATCGCCCGCCCCCGGCTCCAGGTCGACGTGGTAGCCCTTCCCGCCCTCGATCGGAACGTAGATTCCCACCTGGCGGGCCAGCGTCGCCGTCCAGGCGCCTGCCGCGAGCACGCCCTCTCCGACCGGGATGTCACCCTCCGTGGTCATCGCCCTCTCGACGCGCCCGTCGTGCCGGCGCAGCCCGAGAACCTCGACGCGCGTGCGCAGCCGCGCGCCCTCCTCGAGCGCGGCGGCTCCGACCGAGCGAACGAACCGGAGCGGATCGCAGTGGGCGTCCCCGGGGTAGTGGACGGCACCCGCCATCGGGCGTGCGAGCCCCGGCGCCAGCTCGCGGGCGGCGTCGCCAGGGAGCACGTCGGCGCGAAGGCCCGCCGCGCGGGCCTCGGCGGCCTCGCGGCCGGCGGCGGCGAAGGCGTCCGGCGACGCATAGACGTTCAGCACCCCGTTGCGGGTAAGCCCGGTGTCGACCCCCGCGTCGTCGAGCTCGCCGTGCAGCGCGAGGCTCGCCGTCGCGAGGCTGCGGATCGCGACCGACGAGGCGCGCGCCCTTCCCGGCGTCGAGGCGGCGACGAAGCGCGCGAGCCAGGGCAGCACCGCCGGGCGGGGACGGAGGAAGAGGGGGCTGTCCGGCCTGGCGAGCCAGCGCAAGCCCTGCCGCAGCGAGGCGGGCGAGGCGAGCGGCTCCGCGTGACTCGGGCAGATGAGCCCGGCGTTGCCCGCCGAGCATCCCCAGGCGAGCTCGGGACCGCGCTCGACCAGCGTGACGGACGCTCCCCGGCGCGCAGCCTCGAGCGCGACGCAGACGCCGATCGCGCCGCCACCGACAACGAGAACGTCCGGCGCCCTGGCCATCCGAGCCAGTCTACGTTCCGGTAACTGCTAGGCGACGCGCTTGAAGCCGACCCAGTCGGAGCGGCTCGACATCGAGGAGATCTTCACCACGTCGCCCGTGTGGGGCGCGTGGATGTAGTTTCCCCCGCCGATGTACATGCCCATGTGGCCGAGCCCGTTCGAGAAGACGAGATCGCCCGGCTGGAGCTCACCCCAGGAGACGGGCACGCCCAGGCCGTACATCGTCGCCGCGTGGTGGGGCAGCGAGACGCCGAGCTGCGCGTACGCGTACGCGATGAGCCCGGAGCAGTCGAACCCCGACGGCGACATCCCGCCCCAGACGTACGGCACGCCGAGGTACTGCATCGCGATCGCGACCGCCTGGGCTCCCAGCCTGCTCGGCGGAGCCGTCCCGATGCCTTCGGGGGTCGCGATCTCCGCGATCTCGGCGACCACCGAGCGGTCGACCCCGACCGCCTGGGCGGCCGCCGCCAGCCGCTCCCGCTCCTCGGCCTGCCTGCGCGCCTCCTCGGCCGCCAGCCGCTGGCGCTCCTTCTCCTCGGCGATCAGGTCCTGGATCTGATCCTCGATCGACGAGTACAGCGCCTCCCGCTCGGCCAGCTGCGCCTCGATCGCCGCCTTCTGGTCGGCCCGCTGGGCGACGACCTGCTCCTGCTCGGCTCGTGCGCGCTCGAGCTCCTTCTCGCGCCTGCGGATCTCGGTCCTCGACTCGGTCACGCTCGCCAGGATCTCGACGTCCTGCTCGGAGATCCGGTTCACCGAGTCGAGCCGGTCGAGCAGGTCGTCGAGGCTCGTCGCCCCGAGCAGCACCTCGAGCACGTCCTGCTCTCCCTCCTCGTAGAGGGTGACGACCCGCGCGGCCAGGTTGCGCTGCGCCACCCGGTTCGCCTTGCGGGCGATCTCGAGGTGCCGCAGGTTCGTCTCGATCTCCTCCTCGATCTGCGACAGCCGGTAGGTCGCGCCGTTGTAGGCCTCGACCGCGAGCTCCAGATCGCTGTCGATCGCCGCGATCTCGTCCAGCACACCCTGCGCCCGGCTCTGCTGCGCCTCGATCTCGGGGGTCGACACCGGCTCGGCGAACGCTGGGACCGACGCGAGCGCGGTCGCGGCGAGCACGGCCAAACAGACGGCGATCCGCCTTCGGCTCGACAATCCCGAAACCCGCTCCCACGCCGGGGGGACCTGGCGGGGGAAAACTCTCCTCACAAGCCGCAAGAAAATAGCAGACCCGCCGGACGCAGGTCAAATGTGACGCGTCATTCCGGCACGCAATCGGTGCACGACTGTGACAGGTATTTTCGAGCGAGAATACGCGGGACCAGAGCGCGCGTCGCGCGCTAGCCGCTCGGGGGCCGGAGTTGCCCCGTGACGGAGACGCGAATCCCTCGCCGGCCGAAGTCCTCGCGGGACAGCTCGCGCACGAGCCCGTGCGCCCGCTCGGCCGGATCGAGCGCGGGCACGCCCTCCCCCACGAGCCGGGTCGCGACGAGCCGTCCCCCGACCCAGGAGCCGTCGGCGCGCAGGGTCACCCGCAGGATGCCGCTGACGCTCAGGGGGCCGCCGAGCGAGAAGACGCCGTAGCCTCCGAAGTTGCCGAGGCTGTACGCGATCAGGCGTCCCTTGTACCACTCCATCCCGCGCAGGACGTGCGGCCCGTGCCCCACGACGAGGTCGGCGCCCGCGTCGACGGCCACGTGCGCGAATCGCCTCAGGTTGCCGCGATTCTCGCCGAGGAAGTACTCGGTCCCCTGCTCGACGTGCGTCTCGTCCGCGCCCTCCGCGCCGCCGTGGAAGGTCACGACCACGAGGTCGGCCCGGGCGGCGGCCCTCCGCACGAGGCGCCGAGCGCCGGCGACGTCGGTGAGGTCGTTGGCCCACGCGTACGGGGCGAAGCCGACGAGCGCCACGCGAACGGCCCCCCGCCGCACGACCAGGATCCGGCCGGGCGGCCCCGTGTAGCGCAGCCCGGCTCGCGCGAGCGCCCTCTTCGTCTGGCCGAAGCCGATCTCGCCGTAGTCGTAGGCGTGGTTGTTGGCGAGGTTGAGCACCGTGAAGCCTGCGCGCTCGAGCCACTTCGCGTACGAGGGCGGCGTCCGGAAGGCGAAGCAGTTGGAGCTGCCGGCGCCGCACTTCGAGCTGCCGCCCGTCGAGAGCGTCCCCTCGAGGTTGCCGAGGACGACAGCCCCGCGGAGCTCCTGGTCGACTGCGTCGAAGAAGGTGCGTCCACCGTCGGGCGGGAGCCCGTACGTCGTCGTTCCCATGACGACGTCGCCGACCGCAGAGAGCGTGACGGTCGCACCCGCCGGAGCGCTCGAGCGCGGCGTCGTCGCGGCCGCGCCGGGCTCCGCCGCCGGCGCTTCCGCAGGCTGCGGATTCGCCGCAGGCTCGAGAGTGGACGCGTCTTCGCCGCCGCGCGTCGCCGCGAGGACGCCCGCGGCGAGACCCGCCGCCAGCGCAGCGACGACGGCGACCGCCGCGATGCGGCGTGTCCTGATCGCGCGTCGGCGGGCGCTGTTTCGCTCCGCGGGCGGCTGCACAGGGAGGGATTATGCCCGGCCGCGCCGCGGTGCCCGCCGGCGAGGGACGGCCTGTCGACGGAGTAGGCAACATTTCTTAACACACCTTTTGCAGGGGCTTAAACGCCACACATCGGCCGTTAAACGCCCGCTGATAGAAAGCGAGTCATGGCCACGACGACACCCGACGCGCTCGACTCCAGCTCGTACTGGCTCGGCCACTGCGAGGGCTTCGGGGTCGATTCGCCGCAGGGGCGCTTCGGCCTCGTCGAGGCGGTGATGTTCCGCATGCGACCCGACGAGCCCGACGCTCTCATCGTCCGCGCAGGGCTCCTCGCCCGCCGGCTCGTCCTCGTGCCCGTCGAGGACGTCGCCGAGATCTTCCCCCGCCGCGAGCGCATCGTGCTCTCCCGCGTGCCGCACGAGAGCGGCAACGACTTCGTCACCGAGGTCTGCGCGCGGCTGCACCGGCTCGCGGGCGAAGGCGCACGGGGCACGGGCCCGGCGCCGGGCGCGGCCTAGACCACGCCCTCCTCTCCCTCGACGACGCCCTCCTCTCGCAGCTCGGACACCTCGGTGCCCGAGAGGACAAGCTCGCCCGCGTGGATCTCCTCGCTGTGCTCGCCGAGGTCGGGGCCGGGGTACCGGACCCGGCCGGGCGTCTCGCTCACGGGGCCGGCGAGCAGCGTCCCGGCGTCGACGACCTTCAGCCCTCGAGCGGGAGCGGCGGCGTCCCGCCGACCTGGCCAGCTTCGCGACCTCGGCTACCCACCGCCCTCTCCGCCGGAGGCCGCCCCGCCGCCAACGGGCACCTCGCCGAGCACGCCCGCGGCGGCGAGAGCCGCGACGCGCTCTTCCTCGTAGCCGCACAGCTGGCCGAGGACCTCGGCCGTGTGCTCGCCGCGGCCTGGGGCGGGTCGCAGCGGCGGCTCTGAGCCGCTCAGGCGCAGAGGCGTCGCCACCTGACGCACCGTGCCCAGCCTCGGGTGCTCGATCTCGACCACGGCCCCTCGCGCCGCCGCCTGCCCGTCCGCGAGCGCGGCGGCGACGTCGTTCACCGCCGCCGAGGGCACGCCGGCCTCGCCGAGGACGGCAAGCCACTCGGCGGCAGGACGCTCGCGGAACGCCGCCTCGAGGATCGGCAAGAGCTCCTCGCGGTTCCGGTCGCGCGCCTCGAAGTCGGCGAAGCGCGGCTCGGCGGCCAGGTCGCGGCGACCGAGCACGTCGCACAGCCGCTCCCAGAACTTCTGCTTCGGACAGGCGACGACGATCCACCCGTCCGCCGTCTCGAAGTTCTGGAACGGCACCACCGAGGGATGCGCCGAGTTGCCGCGGCGCGGCGGCGTGTAGCCCTTGGTCGCGGTCCAGGTGCCGACGTACATCAGCTCGTGCAGGGCCGTCTCGAACAGGGAGACGTCGCAGTCGCAGCCGACGCCGTCGCGACGCGCGCGCCACAGCCCCGCGAGCACGGCGATCGCGGCGGCGTACCCGGCCGAGAGATCCACGAGCGACAATCCGCTCTTCGTCGGAGGGCTGTCCGGCTCGCCCGTCAGGCTCATCCAGCCGGCGAGGCCCTGGATCATGTAGTCGTAACCGCCCTCGGCGGCCCGCGGGCCGTCCGTCCCGAACCCGCTCAGGGAGCAGCAGACGAGGCGAGGGTTCGCGTGCCTGAGGTCGTCGTAGGTCAGCCGCAGCCGCTTGGGCTGGTCACCGCGCAGGTTCGAGAAGAGCACGTCGGAGACGGACACGAGGTCCTCGAGCACGCCGCGCGCATCCGGATGCCTGAGGTCGAGCGACACGCTCTTCTTGTTCCTGTTGAACGTCTCGAAGAAGAGCGAGTCCTCACCTTCCTGGAAGGGCGGCACGTAGCGCCCGACGTCGCCACCGGCCGCGGGATCCTCGATCTTGATCACCTCGGCGCCGAGGTCGGCCAGCTGCAGCGTGGCCCAGGGGCCCGCACCGTACTGCTCGAGCGCGATCACTCGCACGTCCGCAAGGGGTTGCGTCATCCTGCACTCAACTCCGAGAGGTCGCTCCGGTCGGCATCCAGCGTCAGTCCAGCAGGATATAGGCTATACGGAGCCATGGAGCGGCTCCGTGATCGAGTCGCAGTGATCACGGGAGCGGC
>CAZCIJ010000104.1:0-10031 GCA_964498265.1 uncultured Gaiellales bacterium
GGTTGTTGGCGGCACCGATCGCATGGATGTCGCCGGTGAAGTGGAGGTTCAGGTCCTCCATCGGCACGACCTGCGCGTAGCCGCCGCCGGCGGCGCCGCCCTTGATGCCGAACACGGGCCCGAGCGAGGGCTCCCGGAGGCACAGGACGGGTGTCCGGCCGATCTGCCCCAGTCCCTGGGTGAGCGAGACGGAGGTGGTCGTCTTGCCCTCGCCCGCCTTCGTGGGGGTGATCGCGGTCACGCACACGAGCGGAGCGTCGGGACGGTCGGCCAGCCGCTCGACGACGGAGAGGTCGACCTTGGCCTTGTGCCTCCCGTACAGGTCGTACTCCTCGGGCTCGAGGCCGTAGCGCTCGGCGATGTCGGCGATCGGCTCGAGCGCGTGGGACTGCGCGATCTCGAGGTTCGACGGGACCTTGATTGCCATTCGCGTTCCTCTCGTTCAGGTGCAGGGGCCGGGCGCGCCCGGCCCCTACGGATTGCGGGTCAATGGCTCACCGCTGCGGCAGCCAGCTCGGAGACGAGCGTATCCGTGTAGAAGCGCTCGAGCTTGAAAGGCTCGATCAACCGGGGCGTCCGGCCGGTCGCGACGAGCTCGGCGAGCGTCGTCCCGACGATCGGGGAGGCCTTGAAGCCGTAGGTGCCCCAGCCGCAGTCGACGAGGAACCCGTCGACCTCGGTGACGCCGAGGATCGGGCTGTAGTCAGGCGTCATGTCGGAGAGTCCCGTCCACTGCCGGAGGATCCTCGTCGAGTGCAGCTGGGGAAAGAGCTCGACGATGTGCTTGGCGAGGGCCTCGATGAAGCCGAACGTCCCTCTTGAGGAGAAGGTCGGGTAGGGCTCGATCTCGGAGCCCATGAGGAACTCGCCGCGGTCGGTCTGAGAGATGTAGACGTGCATCTGGGAGCTCACGATAACGACGTCGAGGAACGGCTTCACGGGCTCGGTGACGCACGCCTGCAGGATGCTCGTCCAGATCGGGAGCTGCACGCCCGCCATGTCCGCGATCTGCGTCGACCAGCCCGCGGTGCACGCGACCACGGTGCCGCAGGAGATGTCGCCGCGCGTCGTGCGCACGCCGGTCACGCGACCGTTCGAGCGCTCGATCCCGAGCACCTCGGTGTCCTGGTGGACCTCGGCGCCGTGGCGGTCGGCTCCCTTCGCGTAGCCCCAGACCACGGCGTCGTGTCGGATGATCCCTCCGGGGGGGTGGTAGAGGGCGCCCACGATGGGCCAGGTCACGTCGGGCGAGACGTTGATCTGCGGGCAGAGTCGCTTCACCTCGGCGGCGTCGACGACGTAGCTCTCGATACCGAGCAGCTGGTTGACCTCCGCCCGCTCCTGGGCGGTGATCACGCCACGATCGGAGTGCGCGAGGGTGAGGTGGCCCTGCTGGGAGAACATGAGGTTGAAGTCGAGCTCCTGCGAGAGACCCTCGTAGAGCCTGACGCTCTCGCGGTAGAACTCGGCGCCCTCCGGCGTCCGGTAGTTGGAGCGGATGATCGTCGTGTTGCGCCCGGAGCCGCCCGATCCGATGTACGCCTTCTCGAGCACCGCGACGCTCCTCACGCCCTGATCGCGGGCCAGGTAGTAGGCGGTCGCCAGACCGTGCGCACCGCCGCCGATGACGACGACGTCGTAGTGGGGCTTCAGCTCGTGCCTGTGCCAGAGGCGCTTCGGGAGGAAGATGTCCTTCATGCGGGCGCTCCTGCTCGACGGACGGCGTCGACTCCCACGGGGCCCCCGCCGAACGGCTTGGCGGCGTCGACGGCGACATCCCAGAGGTAGTGCCCGTACTCCTGGGGGAAGACGACCCAGTAGCCGCCGCCGCGCTCGAGCACGTGCGAATGGACGTGCGCGACCGTGCCGCTCGCCGGGAAGCGATGGAGATCGGTCAACCGTCGCATCAGCGCCGGCGCCTGCGGGCCGACGACGCCGAGGACGGAGAACGCGGCGGTGACGTCGAGCATTCTGCCCGCTTGCGCGGCCAGACGCTCGCGGTGCCAGGCACAGGCGGCGTAGGGGCACAGCACGAGCGAGCGCCCGGGCCTGATCTCGTAGACGGCGAGGTCGCTCGCCTCGCCGGGCCGGTCTCCGATGATCTCGAACTTCCCGAGGTGGGAGAGATCGCCGATGCCGACGCGGGTAAGGTGCTCGGCCTCGCCGGGCAACTCGACCGGGAGCAGCCAGCCGTCGCGCTCGTCGAAGGTCGCTCCGGCGTCGCGCTGGCGCCGCTCCATGGACGACCTCAGCAGCGGGCGAAACTCGCCGCTCGCGACGGCTCGATCGGGCGAGAGGAAGTCCAGGTGTTGGCTCACGACGACTCCCCTGGGTGTAAGGGCGGGTCATGACCCGCCCTTACGTCGGCGGCGCAGGAAGGCCAACACGCGGTCCGCGCGAGGGTCATGACCTGAGGTGCTCCCCGTCGGGGTCGAAGAAGGGCCTCGTCACGACGCGGGCTCTCTCGATCGACCCGTCGATCCTGATCTCGATCGTCGAGCCCTCCTCCGCGAGGTCGATCGGCACGACCGCGAGGCCCACGACTTTCTGAAGCTCCTCGCTGAAGCGGACGCTCGTCACCCGGCCGGCGGACCTGCCGTTCACGACGACCTGCCCTCCCTCGAGGGGAATCCGGCCGTTCGCCATCTCGAAGCCGACGAGCATCGAGCGCGGCGCGCGCTCCCGCACCTCCGCGATCGCCCACCGGCCGACGAAGTCCTCCTTGTCGAGCTTCACGATCCAGGGCATCGCGGCCTCGAGGGGGTTCGACTCGGAGTCGGTGTCCTGGCCGACGAGGATGTGCATCTTCTCGAGGCGCAGGATCCGCTGCGGCTCGAGGCCGAACGGCGCAGCCTCGAGATCCTCTCCGCGCTCGAGCAGCACGTCCCAGAGGTACTCCCCGTACGGGCTGGGGTAGTGGATCTCGTAGCCAAGCTCGCCGACGAAGCCGATGCGAAGGAGGAGGCAGGGCACGCCGGCCAGGTGGGCGTGCTTGGCGTCGAGGTACGAGAAGGCCTCGCCTGTCAGGTCGAGGTCCGTGACGCGCTCCATGAGCGCCCGGGCCCGCGGCCCGGCGACGTTGACGGCCGCGAGGGCGCCCGTCACATCGGAGACCTCGACGTCCATGCGCCAGACGGCGTTCCACCACGTGAACCACTGGAGGACGGCGGCGGCGCCCGTCGAGGTCGTCGTGACGTAGTACGTGTCGTCGGCGAGGCGCGCCACGGTGCCGTCGTCCATGATCCGGCCGGCGTCCGAGGTCAGGACCCCGTAACGGATGCGGCCGAGCCTGAGATCGGAGAAGCGGTTCGGGTAGAGCCGGTCGAGGAAGGCGGGCGCGTCGGGGCCGGAGACGAGGAGCTTGCCGAGCGTCGACACGTCGATGAGCCCGACGGCCTCGTGGACGCGCTGCGCCTCGGCGCCGGGGTCGTCCGTGTACGAGTGCGGCCGCCGCCACTGACCGGTCCACATGACCGTCGCTCCCAGGTCCTTGTGCCGGTGGTGGATGGAGGTGCGCTTCGCGGGCTCGTGCGGGCGGCCGGCGAGCAGGCCGAGGGAGACCGGGGCATAGGGCGGCCGCGAGGTCGTCGTGCCGATCGTCGCCTCGTCGCTGCGAGTCTCCTGGGCGTACACACGGATCGACGGCAGGTGGCAGAGCCGCCCCTGGCAGGGCCCCATGGTCACCGTCGTGTAGCGCTTCGCGAGCTCGATCGAGTCGAATCCCTCCTCGATCGCGTAGCGCAGGTCTTTCCTCGTCTGGTCCTCGCAGAGACAGACGAAGCACTTTCCTCCGGTGTCGCCCAGCGACACCGGAGGAATAGCAGCTCGCGCGCTCGTGCCCGTCACCTCGCCGACGGCCTCGATACCTGGCGGCATGTCCCTGGGGACGAAGACTCCGCGGGAGCGGTCGTACTCGACGCGCGCGCCTGCCTGCGCCAGCAGCTTGCAGTCGGGTTGCGGGCTTCCAGACATGACCAGCAGGTCGCAGTCGACGGCTTCGCCGTCGACGAGAACGTGCTTGAGCAGACCGCGCTTGCCCTTCGCGATGAGTTGGCGGGGTCGTCGCTCGCGGAGGTCGCAGACGGCCGCGACGTCGACTCCCGCGGCCTCGAGGTCGTCCGCGGCAGCGAGACCACGATCGTCGGCCGTGACGACGACCGCGCGCTCTCCGGGCTTGATCGACCAGAAGTTGACGAGCCGCCTGGCAGCCGAGGGCAGCATCACGCCGACGAGGTCGTTGCCCGGGAAGACGAGCGGTTGCTCGGCGATCCCGCTCGCGACGACGACGCGGGCCGCCCGATAGCGGTAGAGGACGTTGCCGGCGTCTACGGGAACGAGGTTCCCCTCGTAGATGCCGATCGCCGAGGCGGGACAGACGAGGTCGACGCCGAGCTCGGCGGCGCGGGTCGCGAGCCAGCGGGCCTCGTCGGCGCCGCCGTCCCGGTCGCCGAGCAGCCGGCCGCCGGGCTCGGGGCCCTCGTCGACGACGGCGACCTGCTCGCCGGCCTCGCCGGCGGCGATCGCAGCCGTGAGGCCGGAGCGCCCGCCGCCGACCACGAGCACGTCGACGTGGCGGTGCTCGACGTCGTAGCGCCCGGCGTGCTCGCCCCCCTCGTCGACGACGCCGAGCCCGGCCGCGTGCCGCAGGAGCCGCTCGTAGAGGGGCCAGAGGCGTCTCGGACGGATGAAGGTCTTGTAGTAGAAGCCGGGCGGCGTGAAGGGGCCGCCGATCCTGTCGGTCACGGCCATCCAGTCGCGCCGGAGCGAGCCGACGACGTTCTGGCTCTTCACGACCAGCCCGTCCGCCGCCGGGACGGAGCAGACACGGGCGTTCGGGACGCCGTCGACGTTCATCATGCAGTTCGCGCAGTGCCCCGTGCCGCACAGGAGGCCGCGTCGCCGGTGGTACTTGAAGCTGCGCGAGAAGACGCGCTGCCCGGCCGCGTACAGCGCGGAGCCGATCGTGTCTCCGTGAAAGCCGGCGATGCGCTTGCCCTCGAAGGCGAACTCGATCGCCCGTGACCGGTCGATGCGCTCGAATGGTTGCGGAGGCTGTCGCATCTGCTCGACTAGTCAGCGGCTTCCGGAAGGAAGGCCCTGACCACGTCGTTCGTGCGCGTGTCGCGCTCGGCGAGGAACCAGGTCTCGCACGCGCGGCAGAACCACCACTCGCGGTGAGGGCCTGCGACGTTGCGGCGGAAGTAGATGTACGTCGTCAGCTCGCGCAGCGACGGGGTGGACGTCGGCCGGCTCGTCACCTCGCCCGCGCAGTGGAACTCCTCCACCGGCCGCGGGCCGTTTGCGCATGCAGGGCACTCGAGCAGGAAGGACATCAGGCGGGCACCTTGCTCTCGCCGCGGCTCGCGACGTCGCCGTTCGCGACGTCGAGCATGCGCTGCAACCCGTCGAGCACCCAGAGGAGCGCGTCGCGCGTAGCCGCTTCGGCCGCCTCGCCGTCGCGCGCCCGGCAGGCCTCGAGCAGGTGGTCCGGGCCGTCGCGCAGGTGGGCGAAGGCCTCCGGGTCCCGGCAGAGGTAGAGGACGTAGCGCTCCACCCGGATGCGCTGGTCCTCGAGGGCGCGCTGGAGGCGCGGGCGCCCGGCGCAGCCGTAGCACGCGTCGCGAAGCGACCAGAACGAGCTCAGGTACGCCTCGAGGTCGCCGCTCTCGAAAGCCCGCTCCATCTCGGAGCGTGCCTCGGTCATCTCGGCGAGCGCGGCGTCGGTGCAGCGCTCGGCCCCGCGGCGCGCGAGCATGCTCTCGAGCCCGAGCCGGAGCGCCTGGATCTCCTCGAGCTCGTCGAGGGAGAGAGGCGCGACGCGCGACCCCCGCCGCCGTACGCCGACGACGAGACCCTCGCTCTCGAGGCGCCGCAGCGCGTGGCGCACGGGCGTGAGGCTCACCTGGTACCTCGAGGCGAGCTCCTCGAGAGGCAGCCGCTCGCCCGGCGCAAGCTGGAGGCGCCCGATGTCCTGGCGGATCGCTTGGTAGACGCCGTCCTCGACCGAGGCGATCTCGAGAGGCGCGTTCACCCTGTAGATGATCTTTGACCTTTGATTCTTGATCTCTACCGGATCGAGGCCGCTCTTGTCAACCGCGCCGGGATCTCGAGGGCGATCGTGGTTCGCCGCGCTCGAGACGGGGCCGGGGCGTGTCGCGCCGCCATGACAGAGACAAATCAGAGAATACGCTACGATGACGTGCGTGCCCACGTTCACGGTTGACGGCGAGAGGATCGAGCTCGATCGCGAGAGCGTCGAGCACAGGCTCGAAGGCGTGCTGCCAGAGCCGATCCACGAGCACTACGTCGTCATCGGTGGTCGCCGCTTCCCCCCGAAGCAGGTCCTGAGCGAGCTGACCGGGCTTGACCGAGCCGACTTCACCACCCACCAGGCGCGCCGGATCCTCCGGCGGCTCGGGTTCGTGGCCTCGCGGCGCGAGCGGCGCGTTCGGTCGTCACCGGAGCTGGGAGCCGAGCAGGTGGGCCTCCCGCTCGGTGGCCGGCAGGCCGAGGCCCTCGGGCCCTTCGTCGGCAAGTGGGTCGCGCTCGGCGAGCCGGACGAGATCCTCGTCGCAGCCGACACCCTCGAGGACGTCGTCGCGTGGCTCGTGAAGCACGATCAGCGTTCCAGCGGGATCCTTCGCGTCCCGCGATCGGCGGCGGAGACGGAACTCGCCGGGCCGCTGCCGTGAGGCTTCCCTTCCTCGAGCTCCCGGAAGCCGGGCGCCCTGTGGCCCGGCCGGTCGTGGGCGTCGAGCTGGAGCAGGCATACGGCATGCCGATCCTCAGCCTTCTCGATACGGGAGCGCTCGGGAACCGATACGGGGTTCAGGTGGCAGCGCTGGCCGGTGTCGACCTGGACGAGCCGCTGGCCGAGGCCGACATCGCGGTCGGGGGCATCCAGACATCCGGCCGCTGCGTCCGGGTGGATCTCACCGTCGCAGGCCATCGCTACGACGCACCTGTGTGGTTCTGCGACCCATGGCCGCTCGGCTTCGGCGTCCTCGGCCAGGAAGGGTTCTTCCGCTTCTTCCGCGTGACGATCTGCGCCGCGGAGGGATGGGTCGAATGCGTTCCCGAGCCTGACGAGGAGCGCACGCTCGTCCAGTAGGGGGCTGTCCGGAGCCCCCGGTGCGTTCGGGACTCACGCGCCGCCTCCGGGCGTGGCGGGGTTTTCGGACAGCCCCCTAGGGACGATGGCTTCGCCGAGCGTCTCGGTGCTGCTTCCGGTCCGCGACGGAGCCGAGCACCTGGCGGAGGCGCTCGAATCGCTGAGCGCGCAGACCCTCGACGACTTCGAGGCCATCGTCGTCGACGACGGCTCGAGGGACGAGTCGGCGGAGCTCGTCCGGGCTCACGCGCGCCACGACGGGCGCTTCAGGCTGATCACCCAGGAGCGGCTCGGGATCGTGGCGGCGCTCGAGCGTGCGCGCGTCGAGGCGCGGGGTCGCTACCTCGCGCGCATGGACGCCGACGACGTCGCCCTGTCCGAGCGGCTCGCGCTCCAGGTCGCCGCGCTCGCGGCGGAGCCCGAGCTCGCGGCCTGCGGCGGCGGCGTCACGTACGTCAGCGACGGCCCCGTGACGGAGGGGGCGCGGCGCTACGAGCGGTGGGTGAACTCTCTCGTCACGCCGGAGCTCGCGGCGCGCGACGTCTTCGTCGAGTGCCCGCTCCCGCATCCGACGCTCGTCGCGCGCCGCGACGCTCTCGCCGGGGTCGGCGCCTACCGGCGCTGCGGCTGGCCCGAGGACTACGACCTGATCCTGCGCCTCTGGGCGGCCGGAGCGCGCTTCCGCAACCTCGAGGCGCGAGTGCTGCTCTGGCGCGAGCACCCGGAGCGTCTCTCGAGAACGGACGCCGCCTACTCCCTGGACGCCTTCCGTCGCTGCAAGGCGCACCACCTGCGCGGGACGCTCCTTCGGCCCTTCGAGGGCGCTGTCGTCTTCGGCGCCGGCCCGGCCGGCAAGGCGTTTGCGCGCGAGCTCGTCCGGCAGGGTGGACGGGTGCTCACGTTCGTGGAGGTCGACTCGCGGAAGATCGGCCGGACGATCCACGGCGCCCCGGTGGTCCCGATCGACGATGCTCCCCGCTGCCCGCCGGGGCTCTGGATCGCCGCCGTCTCCGGAGAGGAGGCGAGGGCGGAGATCCGCGAGGTGGCGGCGGCGGCCGGCCGCCGGGAGGGCGTGGACTTCGTGGCCGTCGCCTGAGCACTCTCGTGCGGCCGTCCCGTGGCTAGCTCTGGAGCGCGTCTTGCACGAGCGCCGAGTCGACGTACTGGTGGAAACGCACCGCCCTGCCGTCGCGCAGGGTCCACACGTGCGCGAACTCGGCTCCGAAGGACTTCCCCGTCGCTTTGTAGGTGCCTGCGTAGCGGCCGAGCGCAACGATGCGGTCGCCTCCGTCGACGAACTCGGCGGGGACGGCCTGAAAGCCTTCCCACTCGCTCCCCAGTCGCGCGATGACGCCGTCGACCACGGCCTCGGAGCCGGTGTAGGTGCCCCCGTACGGAAAGCCCTCGGCCTCGGTCCACTCGACCTCTGGGTCGAGCACCTCGAGGACGGCGGCGACGTCTCCCCGGGCGAGCGCCTCGTAGGCGCCACGGACGATGTCGACATTCTTGGACATGGCACGCCTCCCTTCGCGGGCATGGGCCGGTCTCGTGGGGGCCGGGCATGCCCGGCCCCCACGACGTGTGCGGCGAGCCTCAGCTCGACGCCGGCTTGATGTTCTGGTTGACGCGGAAGACGTTGTCGGGGTCGTACTGCGCCTTGACCTGCGCCAGGCGGTCGTAGTTGTCACGATAGGTGGCCCGAACGCGCTCCTGGCCCTCGTCCATCATGAAGTTGACGTACGCGCCCCCTGCCGAGTAGGGGTGCAGCGCCTCCCAGTAGTCGACCGTCCACTGGCGCAGCTCGGCCTGGTTGGCAGGATCCGGGTCGACGCCGACGATCACCTGCGCCCAGCGGGCGTCGCGGTAGCTCCACGCGGTGTCGGCGGGCCCGACGTCGTGCGCCGCGCCGTCGATCGGGTACAGGTGCATCCCCGACTTCGGCGTCGGCAGCGCGGCTCCGAACTGCGCGTTCAGCTCGACCGCCTCGTCGGGGATGTCCTTGACGAAGTCCGCGCGCCAGTACCACTGGTCACCCGGTGGGTAGAGGTCGTCGAACACGCCGTTCAGCATCGGGAACGGCATCGGCTGAGGCCCGTGCAGCAGCGGCTCCGCCACCTCGAGCAGCGGGGCCATCGCCTTGGCCGCTGCGTCCTCGGAGCAGAGACAGCACCAGAGAACGCCGCACACCTTGCGCAGGTGCAGCTCTTCGGGGAACGGTGGGACCGGCGGCACGCTGGCGAACAGGAAGAACCCGTAGACGTCCCGTGGCGCCGCGGGCATGAACTCGCGGTAGGCGCGCAGGACATCGGCCGACCGCTCGAGCGGCCAGAACGTCGGGCCGCCGATCACCGTATCGACCGGATTCGCACGGAACAGGAACTCGGTGACGACGCCGAAGTTGCCGCCGCCGCCGCGGAGCGCCCAGAAGAGGTCCGGGTGCTCGTCCACGCTCGCCCGCATCGTGGAGCCGTCGGCGAGGACGACGTCAGCGCCGAGCAGGTTGTCGATCGTGAGCCCGTACGTGCGCGTGAGGTAGCCGAGGCCGCCACCGAGCGTGAGACCGCTCACTCCGGTCGTGCCGATGATCCCGGCCGGCATCGCGAGGCCGTGCTCGTGGGTCGCCGCGTCGACCTCCTTCAGCAGGCAGCCGCCGCCGACCGTGACCGTTCGGGCCTTGGGGTCGACGGAGATGCTCTTGAGCGGCGAGAGGTCGCAAACGACGCCGTCGTCGACGACGCCGAGCCCTCCGCCGTTGTGGCCGCCGCCGCGGATGGCGAGCGGCAGGTCGTGCTCGCGGGCGAAGGCGATCGTCCGTGCCACGTCGCCCTGGCTCGTGCAGCGGGCGATGACGGCGGGCCTGCGGTCGATCCAGGCGTTGTACACGGCTCGCGCATCGTCGTACGAGCCGTCCTTAGGTCCG
>CAZCIJ010000105.1:0-10029 GCA_964498265.1 uncultured Gaiellales bacterium
CGCGGACTACGACAGCGGCGGGCCCCAGACCTTCGACTTCGACAACCGGCTCCTGCACGTACGCGCCTCCAACACCGAAGGGACGCTCACCCAGCCCAAGACCGACGCCGGCGAGCGGCTTGTGCCCATGTTCGGCACCGTGCGCCTCGCACTGCTCGAGCAGCGGGCCCACAGCCGCTACACGCGCCCAGACGACCTCGTCTTCCCCAACCCGCGTGACGGGTAGGAGAGGCCGACTTGCTCGCCGAGGGCCGAGTGCGGGATCGTCGCGCTCCGTCCGGCGACGTCGACCAGGGTAGAGCGGAACTGACCCCCGGAGCCTTTCACCTTCCCTACGGCGAGAGACCCCGTCTGTGGCGTACCGTCACGCTCGGATCATCGCCGCTAGCGCACAGGCCCTCGAAGTGAACTCCGAGGCACTGACACGGGCTCGTCGGTGTGGCAGGCCGCACCACCGGACGCCTGCTAGCCGGTTCGTCGCAGCCGCCGTCTTCTGCGAGTCTCTGCCTCGACAAGCGGGTCTTAGAGAGGAAGCGTCGAGATGACAGCGATCACCGCAGAGCTTCAGACGGAACGCGTCGAAGAGCTCACCGAGCGCCACAGGGTTGCGCGGCTGATCGCAGTCAGCTCCGCCTCCTTCACCGCCGTGATCATCATCGTCGCGACGATCCTCGCCGCCGCGGCCTGACGAACCGGGCCGGGCCCAGCGCCCGGCCCGCGGAACAGCGCGACCCAGGCACCCTGACGCCGGAGTCAGTAGACGCGACGTAGACAACGGGCTGCTTCCGCGTCAGCGCAGACAACGGCGCGGGCACCAGACTGGCTTCCCAAGCGGTCTCGCAGGCAGTGCCCCCGGCAGGAATCGAACCTGCGCACGCGGTTTAGGAAACCGCTGCTCTATCCACTGAGCTACGGGGGCAGCGGCTCACAGGGTAGCGCTGTTCCGGGTGCCGCCCGCACGCTCGAGGAGCAGCGGTGCCCGAGGAGCGGGCCCGGGGCGGCGCGCCCACGCATGCATTGACTCGCGACGAAGTACAGCGTATCGCTCAATCGCTTCCGCGAAGAGGTCATCGGTGAAATCCCGGGGCCGCTCGACCGCTGCCGATTCACGCGGGAGACGCGCGTGTCGTTTCTGATGTGTCCGTCTTAGGTCCGCTCACGTGCTTGGGAACGGCGCCACATTCGCCGTCGACCACGATGGAGGGTAGTACGCCCATGCTGGCTTACTGCGTCAGCTTCTGAAGGCGCCGCCGATCGGCCTCGACGCGATCGAGCCAGTCGATGCCAGCGTCATGGAGACGGTAGATCTCGAGCGCCTGCGCGAGCTTCTCTTCGGCTGATGCGCCGTCGCCCGCGCGCGACAGTGCGCGGCCCCACTGGTGCAGGGCGTCCGCCTCGTCTCCAGGCAGGCGGTAACGCTGGAGCGTCTCGTGGGCGTCACCGAAGGTTGCGTCTGCCTCTTCCATCCGGTCCTCGGCTGCCAGCACGACCGCCTCCGCCAGTGCGACGTGGCCGGCCTTTCCTCGCCAGTCCTCGCCGCCGCTTCGGATCTCCCGGCACCGCTCGACATGCGCGCGCGCCTCGTCGAGACGGCTGCTCTCGGCACGCACGCGTGCCAGGTCCGGCCGGACCCACATCTCGAAGTAGCGGGCACCTCCATCGAGGACGATCGACAGCGCCTGCTCGAGCCGCTCGCCGGCGGGCTCGAGCTGCCCGCGGAGGTAGTGGGCGCTGGCTGCGAGGTGGTGCGCGGCCCACTCGTCCCACCGGTTCCCCGTGCGGCGGCTCGTTTCGAGGACCCGCGCCGCGAGCAACTCGACCTGCTCCCAGCTCCCCTCCCACATGTCCACCAGCGGCTTCAGCGAGTGGGTTATCCAGGCCGGCCTCGCGTCGGAGAGGAGCCGTCGCGCTTCTGAGAGCTCCCCGCGGGAGGCATGGCAGCGACCCAGGCCGTCGGCGTTCTGCTGCCGGTACGCCGTCTTGCCGACGTACGGCAGCCGCGACGCGCGCTCGAAGAACTCCTGCGCCTCGTCGGGGGCACCGAGGCCCCAGGTCCACTGGCCGCGGATGTTCAACGCCATCCAGGCCAGGAACGGCCGTTGCTCTCGATCTGCAACCTCGAAGGCGCGGCCCACGGTGCCGAACCCTGTGTCCAGCGAGCCGCCGACGATCGAGTGCCAGGCGTAGGCCTCGGCGGCAGCGGCCCAGAGGACATCGTCGCCGAGCCGCTTGGCGATCTCCATGGCGCGGCTCGCCGTTTCGATTCCCTCCTGGATCCGCAGTCCGTACGTGAGGGCGGTCGCGACGCCCGTCTCGAGGTGACCGCGCGCCTTCCGCACAGGCCCCTGCTCGAGCACCCGCTTTGCCGCCTCGTAGTGGCGGAACGCCCGAGGGATGTCCAGATGATCGGCGTAGATGGAGTCGATCAGCGAGTAGGCCATGCCCAGTCGGGAGTGGACCTGCGCCGCCCGCTCCTCGTCGCCGAGCTCCTCGTAGAGCGCGAGCGCCTGCTCGAGGGAGGCGATCTGGCGCGCGAGGTCGCCGATCACGACGAGCAGGTCGGCAAGCGCGACGAGCAGGTCGGCGCGCTCGCGCCCGCGCCCGCCGACGCCCGCCATGACCGTGAGGGCGCCCTCCCAGTGCGCTGCGGCCTCCTCCCAGGCCGATACTTCGCCCGCAGCGGCGCCGGCCCGAAGGGAGTACTCGATCGCCTTGGCGGCATCTCCTGCCGAGCCGGCCAGACGGTGGTGCATGGCGAGCGCCGCGATCTCTCTCTCCCCTTCCGTTTCCTCGATTGCGAGCGCAGCCCGGGCGTGCAGCCGCTGCCTGCGCGGCCCGCTGAGGCCGCCGTACAGCGCCTCCCGGACGAGCGCGTGCGTGAATGCATACGCCGGACGGGAGCGGTCCCCGGCCTCGACGGCGAGCTGGGCGCCGACCGCCTCCTCGAGGGCGGCGATCAGCGCGTCGTCGTCCGAGTCGGCCATCGCGCGCAGGACCTCGAACGAGAAGTCGCGCCCGAGCACCGCAGCGTGGGAGAGCGCGACTCGGCACTCGTCGGAGAGGCGTCCAAGCCGCGTCGCGAGCACCTCCTTCACTCCCTCGGGCACGCCGATCTCGTCCAGCGTGCGAGCGGAAACCCACCGCCCGCCGCGCTCGTAGAGCACGCCCGACTCGATCAGGTGGCGCATCACCTCCTCCACGAAGAAGGGATTGCCCTCGGTCCGCTCGTGAACCGTCTCCACGAGCCCGGACGACGCCTTATGACCCGCATGCGAGGCGATCAGCGCTCCGACGTCGCTCTCGTCCAGGCCTTCGAGCGATATCCGCTCGAACAGCCGGTCGCGACGCAGGTCAGCGAGCAACTCGGAGAGCGGGTAGTCGGCGCCCATCTTCCCTTCCCGATAGGCGCCCACGATCAGCAGCCGGGCCTCGTGCGGGGCCCGGGCCAGGTACCGGAGGAGCTGGACCGTGGCCCGGTCGGCCCAGTGGAGGTCGTCCAGCACGAGCGCGAGCGGCGTGCGCGCCGATGCTTCGCCCAGGAACAGCGAGACCGCCTCGAACAGTAGGTAGCGGCGCGTCTCCGGGTCATCCTGTTGCGTGTTCTCAGCAGGGAGAGCCGCCGCGAGCTCCGGGACCAGCCGCGTAAGTTGCGCGGTGCCCGGGCCTACGTCTAGGTGCGACCAGTCCAGGCGTGTGCTCCGCGTGTAGGTGCGCAGCGCTTCTACGATCGGTTGATTGGAGAGGAGCGCCTCCTCTTGGCACGAGGCGTACAGCACGCTGCCGTGCTCGTGCGCCTCGAGCGCGAACTCGCTCATCAAGCGCGTCTTTCCGATACCCGGCTCGCCGACGATTAGGATCAGCCCGCGGCCACCGGACCGGGCCCGTTCCCAGGCCGTCCGCAGCACGCCGAGCTCCTGCTCACGTCCGACGAACTCGGAGCGCTCGCAGGGCGACAACAGGCTGGGGAGCGGAACGCGGCTCCGTGGTTCGGCTCGCGCCGGCTCGGCATGGGAAAGGAGCCGCCCGCCCTCTCCGGCAAGCAACCGCTTGTGCAGCTCCTGCACCTCTTGGGCCGGCGTCGCTCCCAGCTCATCGCGCAACAGCACGCGCAGCCCGTCGTAGACGCGCAACGCTTCGGCGACATTCCCGCTCGCGGCAAGCGCCTCCATCAGGAAGCGGTAGCCGGTCTCGCGATACGGCGAGCGTGCGATCAGGGCCCGGCTCGCCCGCTCGGCGACGCCGAGCTCGGGGCCGCCGAGGGCAATCGAGCTGCGAGCCAGCCACTCGAACGCCTCGAGCGCAAGCTCGTCGAGCTCACGCCGACGGACGCGGGCCCACTCGGCGTCGTCGTCGGGCAGAAAGCCTTCCCCGAGGAGCTCGAGCGCTGCCTCGGACTGCTCGCGAGCGCTGTCCCAGAGCCCGCCCCTGGCGGCGGCGCGTGCAGTCTCGACCGCGCGGGCTGTCTCCTCCACGTCCTCCCACACCGGCCCCGGAAGTGCGAGCCGCAGCCGCTCCCGTCCCTCGATCGTCGCGGGTGCAAGCGCGCTCCTGAGCCGGGAGAGGATCGGCCGCAGGGCGGCCTGAGGGTCCTTAGGCGGCCGCGCCGGCCAGAGCACGTCGATCAGCTCGTCACGGTCGGCGCCGCGCTCACGGTGAGCGAGCAGGAACCGCACCAACGACGCGGCCTGGCCGCCGGGCACTCCCGACGCCAGGTCGCTGCCATCGATCTCGAGCTCGAGCGGGCCGCAGAGCCTGACCCTCGTCCGCGGTTCGAGCTCCCGCCAGAGCAGCTCCCACGCGCCGACGGGATCGACGAGCCCATCGAGCTCGAGCGTCCCGACCTCCCTGAATTCGTATCCAGGCCTGCCGACCGCGAGCGCGTGCGCGGCCCGCGAGACGAGCACCTGACCCCGCTCGGCGCGGGCGCAGAGTCCTGTGGCCACGACCCGCGGTGGGGCCGGATGCACGCGCTCGTCGCCGGCGTCGATGCCGATCCTGACGCCCGGCTCGTGGTCTGGCCCGTCCCCGCCTCCCCGCTGGAGCCGCTTCGCGTAGGAGAGCGCGGCCGGCACGTCCGGGAACACGAGCGCGAGCTCGCCAGCCTCGCTCTCGAGCAGGCGGCCGCCATCGGCCGTCGCGGCGTCCTGCCAGCGCAGGGCCAGCTCCTCCGACCCGAGCTGGTCGGCCGCGAGGACTGTCACCGGGCCGGCGCGCGACATCGCGTCCGTCGAGAGTATGCGCGAGCAGCGCGCGTCGCTGCGCGCGTGGACCACCGCGAGCGTGTTCCCGGTTGTCGAGGTTGCGCCGGGGCGAGGCTGATCCTCGGGGAAGGAGGTCCGCTCAGGCCACGCAGTTGCCAGGGATCCTGGTGCGTGCCTCGTGCGTCGTCATGCTCTCCTTGCTCCTCTCGTCGGTTGGGCTCCGATCCGCGTCCCGCTGAGCCAGCCGAGCGGCACGCCCCAGCGGGCGGGCGCCGCCGCCTGGCGGCCGACCGCACAGAGCTCGCCGTCGGGTCCGAACACGGCCGCACCGGCTAGGAACCGGCAACCGTCCCGGCCGATCGGCCAGCCGATCACGACGTGCGGCTCGCCCACGAGCACCGGGCGCTCAAGCCTCGCCTGGAGCGCCGCCGTCACCACCCGATCCGGCGCGCCCGCCGGGAGATGGACGATCAGCGCCCACAGCTGCGGGCAGTCGAGCGCCGCCCAGACCAGCTCCTCGGGCACGCGCCCGGACGCCTCGGCGGGCTCTGTGGCCACGGGCACCCACGGAGCTGCCACCAGCCTGCGGCCGATCACCGGTCCGGTGAAGATCCGCAGCCCCTCGGCCTCTTGGCGCCGCAGACCGCAGGTGAAGCAGTCAGGGACGGGGTGGCCGTTGGCGCCCGGAAAGCGCTTCGCCGCCGCCTCCGCCTCCGCAAGCGTCGCCGGGAGCGGCACGTCCAGCGAGAGCTCGGCGGGAACGGCTTCGGCGAGTAGGACCTCGCCGTCGCGGAGTTCGACGAGCTCTTGGCCGGCCTGCGCCAGCGTGAGGGCTCGGCCGGTGGGCGCTGGCCGCCGCAAGCGGATCTCGGCTTTGGCGCCGCCGAGGGCGCCCGCCAGCACGCCGGCGAGGTAGCCGCCGTGCGCGATCTCCGGCAGGCCGCTGTAACGCCTGTCGACGACCATTCCTCGCTCGCCGTTCCGCGTGAGCACGGGGCCAAGCGTGCGCCGCGACCGTTGCAGCGCCGTTGGAGCGCCGTTGGCGAGCCCTGCAACGCCATCGCAACGCGGGTGCAACGCGGCCCCCGCAGGCTCGATCCCGACGTCATCGCCACGAAGCGCAGGCGTTGGAGCAATCGCCGAAAGGAGAAATCAGATGGACACGCAGCAACACGCACGGCGGGCCCTGAAGCGGCGGCTACCGATCGTGCTATCGGCGACCGTGCTCGCGGTCGCAGCGTTTGGGTCGACGCCGCTGGTGGCCGCACCCGATTCGCAGCCGCCGCGGATCGTGGCGGCTGCGATGCAGGACGCAGATGGCGACGGGCGCGCAGACCGGCTGCGGCTGACGTA
Source organism: uncultured Gaiellales bacterium (assembly GCA_964498265.1). GTDB lineage: Bacteria > Actinomycetota > Thermoleophilia > Gaiellales > Gaiellaceae > CAZCIJ01. The sequence continues at coordinate 6,555 of CAZCIJ010000105.1, forward strand.
CTCCGAGCGGGTTCGTCACCGGGCCGACCGGGACGGCAGGTACCCCTTCAAGCTCGCGGGGTACACGATCAGCTCGGTGGGGCGGGCGAGCGGCAAGACCGTCGTGCTCACCCTGGTCGAGCGGGCGGCAACCGACGACAGCGCCCGGCCCTTGCTCAGGTACCGGCGCACGACAGCGAGGCCGGTCGTCGACCGGGCCGGAAACCAAGCGGCGGCGCAGGTGTTCCGCGGCGTGCGGGCGCACGGCAACCCGGTGGCGACGCCGTTGCCGCCGCCAAGCCCGCCGCCCCCGCCTCCGGACCCGACCCTGCCCCCGGATATGGACCCGGACCGGGACGGGTATGCGGCCCCGGCCGACTGCAAGCCGAACGACGCGGCGATCCACCCGGGCGCGGAGGACCTCCCCGATCTTGCGTTTGTCGACTCCAACTGCGACGGGATCGACGGCACAGAAAGGAACGCGATCTTCGTCTCCCCGCTCGGCAGCGACAGCAACCCCGGCACCAAGGAGAAGCCCAAGCGCGAGATCTACGCCGCCGTCAACGCGGCCTTGGCCGGCACCGACGTCTACGCCGCTGCCGGGACGTACCAGCGCATCGGGGCGAAGACCGGGGTCCGCGTCTACGGTGGCTACGACCCCAGGACGTGGGCGCGTAGCCTCACGCTCGTCTCCGAGATCAGCGGCGCCCCCGACGCTGTTGTCGCAGTGGGTGACATGAATGTCGTGCTGCAGCTGCTCACGGTCGCGGGACAGAGCCGCGGCCTGCCGGGCGATAGCGCGTACGGCATCCGCGCGATCGAGGGCTCCCACCTCACCCTCCAGCGCGTCACCGTCCGCGCGGGCGACGGCACCCCCGGCGCGGGCGGCGCGGCCGGCGCCAACGGCCTTGCGGGCGGCCGCGGCGGCCCCGGTCAGCGCGGGAGCTGCGACAATCCCGGCAAGCTCGTGCCCGGCGGGCTGGGCGGGGGCAGCGCGGCCGGGCGCCCCGGCGGCGCGGGTGGCGCCGGTGGACGGGACCGGTTCGGCAGCTTCCGCGGCGGCCCTGGAGCCCCGGGCATGGTCGATACCCCCGGCGGGGCCGGCGGCGCGGAGGGCAGCCGCGGCAAGCCCGGTCAGGACGGCCAGCCCGGAGCGAATGGCACGGCCGGCGCCCCGGGTGCCGGCGGCACGAGCTCGGTCGCTGCCGCGGGGCCGACCTGGAAAGGCAGCGCCGGCGGCGGAGGCGGCGGCCAGGATGGCCTGTTCGTGGTCAACGGCGCCGGTAACGGCGGAGGCGGCGGCGGCGGCGGTGGCGGCGGCGGCCGCGGCGGTGCCGGCGGCGGCTTCGGCGGCGGCTCCTTCGGCATCTACCTCCACAACTCGACCGTGAGCGTGTCCGACGGGGGCGCGATCCAGGCCGGGAACGGTGGAGCCGGCGGCGCGGGCGGCCGCAGCGGGGCAGGCGGCGCTGGCGGTCGCGGCGACGGCGGCGCGACCGAGTGCACGAGCGAGGTCGGCGCGGGCGGCCACGGCGGCGACGGCGGCAACGGCGGCGCGGGCGGGGGCGGCGGCGGCGGCGCCGGCGGCCCAAGCATCGGCGTCTTCAAGGCCGGCACCTCCACCGCAACCCTCACGGACGTCACGATCCAGATCGGCACGCCCGGCCAGGGCGGCGCGGCCGGCACCGGCGGCATCGGGCCGAGCGCCCCGGCCCAGGAGGGAATCGTCCTTCCCATGTGGGGCGTGTCGTGATCGCTTGGGGGACCGACCGGGATCGCCCCCTCCAGGCAGATCGTGCGAAGAGCGGACCGGGCTCGTCAGGCGACGAGCCCGGTCCGCCGCTCCGCCACCGCGACGCGCTCGCGGAGCGCACCGCTGCCCGGCCTCTGCGCGTACGCCCAGGTCATCTGCGCGCACGTCTCGTGAGCAGTGCATGCGACCTCACGGACGTTGGAGAGACGAATGAGGGACTCGATGAGCCTCGACACGCTCCGGCAGGTGTCCCGCGAGCGATGCGGCACGCGGTAAGGTGACCCGGCACCGCGTTCTCCGAGCGAGGATCCAGCCGCCGAGCGGGGCCTTCGCGTCGCTTCGGAGGGAGCTCGAGCCGTCCCGCTCCCGAGCGGTCGTCGGGGTCGTTGGCTCGCTGGCCCTCGCGGCTGTGTTCGTGTACGGCTCCCGCGGCGCGCTCGGGCTGCTGCTCCACCCGTGGCAGGAGCAGTTCGGCGCCTCGCGGGGCGCGGTGTCGCTCGTCAGCTCGTTCGGCTTCGTCGCCCTCGGCCTCGGCCAGCCGATCGCGGGGCGGCTGCTCGAGTCGTTCGACGCACGCCGAGTCGTGGTCGTCGGCGCAGCGATCTCCGCCGCCGGCTTCGGAGGCGCGGCCTACGCCTCGGAGCTTTGGCTCGCGATCCTCCTGGCGGGCGTCGTCGCCGCCTTCGGCGCCGGCCTCGCCTCGCTCTCGGCGCTGTCCTACGCCGCGGCCGAGCTCGTCGAGCATCGACAGGGAGCGGTTTTCGGCGTGCTGACGGCCGCCGCAGCCGGCGGCCAGGTGGTGGTGCTGCCGCTCGTCACTGTGGCGCTCGGCGTCTCGTTGCGGGCGGCGCTCCTCTTCCTCGCCGTGACGCTCGCCGCGGCAACGGCGGCGCTACACCTGTTGCTGCCGCCGATCCGGCCTGCGAGGAGGCGCGAGGAGCCCAGCGGCACGGCGCTTGGGATCCTCGGGGAGAGACCCTTCTGGCTGCTCGCCGTGCCGTTCTTCGTCTGCGGCTTCACGACGACGGGGCTGATCGACACGCACCTCGTTCCCTACGCGGTCGACCACCACGTCGGCGAGGCCACTGCTTCCGGCGCGCTGGCGACGCTGGCCGCGTTCAACACAATCGGTGTGCTTATCGCAGGCGCGTTGACCGACCGGGTCGACCGGGGTCGGATGCTAGCCGTCGTCTACGCCGCCCGCGGCGTCTCGCTCCTGTTCCTGCCGTTCGTGACGACGCCGGCAGGCCTGTTCGCGTTCGCCGTCGTGTTCGGGCTCGCCGACTTCGCGACCGTCCCTCCCACGACCTCGCTCACGAGGAGCCTCTTCCGCAGCGGCGGATGGGCGCTCGCCCTCGGCCTCGTCTTCGGCGCGCACCAGGCCGGCGCGGCGCTCGGCGCCTGGCTCGGAGGATGGCTGCAGGACCTGACCGGCACCTACCACTTGTCGCTTCTCTCCGCGGCAGTGACGCTCGCCCTCGCCTCGCTCCTCTCCTACGCGCTGCGCGAGCCCCGCTCGAGCGATCTCACAGACGAAGCCGGGCCCGCGCTAACGCGTGCATGCACACCGACGCCAGCACCGGCGAAGGCGGCCGCTGGATCCTTGGCGGCGAGCGCAGCGGCGAGGTCGAACGCGAAGCGCTCAACCTGACGGCGTGCGACGGCCGACCCGAGTTCTTCGGGTCGTGCCTCAGCGAGCAGGCGCGCAAGCCTCGCGCGCCTGTCGCCCGGGTCGAGCATCCC
>CAZCIJ010000106.1:0-7645 GCA_964498265.1 uncultured Gaiellales bacterium
CGTAGATCGTGATCGGGAGGTTGGCGACGTTCGACAGCTCGAGGGTGATGTGTCCGTCCCAGCCGGGGTCGATGAAGCCTGCGGTGGAGTGGATGAGGAGACCGAGGCGCCCGAGCGAGCTCTTGCCCTCGAGCCGCGCCACGAGGTCGTCAGGGAGCGCGATTCGCTCGAGCGTCGACCCGAGCACGAACTCGGACGGATGGAGGATGAACGGCTCGTCGGCCGCGATCTCCACGAGCTCCGTGAGATCGTCCATCGGCCGCTTCACGTCGACGTAGGGGTAGCGCGTGTTGCGGAATACGCGGAAGAAGCGGTCGACCCGAACGTCGATGCTCGACGGCTGGACGAGCGCGTCGTCGTACGGATCGATCCGGATCCGCCCCTCGGAGATCAAGCGGCGGATCGTCCGATCGGCGAGGACCATCGGGGCAATCTACTACGCTCACCGAATGGTCATGCAGGCGCACGTCACCTCCGTCCGGACGGCGATCCCCGGCCCCCGGTCGCGCGAGCTGCTCGCACGCAAGGAGCGGTGGGTGGCCAAGCCGCTGGCCGTCCACCTTCCCATCGCGGTCGCCGAGGCGCATGGAGCGACCGTCACCGACGTCGACGGCAACGCCTTCCTCGACTTCACCGGCGGGGTCGGCTGCCTGAACGTCGGACATACCGACCCGCGGGTCGTGCGCGCCGTCCAGGAGCAGGCGGCGCGCTTCATGCACACGGACTTCACCGTGCTCCCCTACGAGCCCTACGTCGAGCTCGCCGAGCGTCTCTGCCGACGCGTTCCGATCGCGGGTGAGGTACGGGCCGCCTTCTTCAACTCGGGAGCGGAGGCGGTCGAGAACGCCGTGAAGATCGCCCGGGTCGCGACCGGCCGGCCGGCCGTGATCGCCTTCGAAGGCGCGTTCCACGGGCGCACGCTCATGGCGATGTCGCTGACGTCGAAGACGAGCCCGTACAAGGCGGGAATGGGCCCGTTCGCCCCCGAGGTCTACCGGGTGCCATACGCCGACCCGTACCGCGGGCCGGGCGCGGCGGAGGCCTTGCGTGCGCTCGAGCGGGCGTTCGCCACGCGCGTCGCGGCAGCTTCGGTCGCGGCGATCGTGCTCGAGCCCGTCCAGGGCGAAGGCGGGTTCGTCGTTCCCCCCGTGGAGTTCGTCCGCGGAGTTCGCGACCTCTGCGACGACCGCGGCATCGTCATGGTCGCCGACGAGGTGCAGACCGGCTTCTGTCGCACGGGACGCTTCTTCGCGATGGAGCACTTCGGCGTCAAGCCCGACCTCGTGACGGTGGCGAAGTCGCTCGCTGGCGGCCTTCCGCTCTCCGGCGTCCTTGGGAGGGCTGCGCTCATGGACGCGCCTCCCGACGGTGCCATCGGCGGCACCTTCCCCGGCAATCCCCTGAGCTGCGCGGCGGCTCTCGCCGTGCTCGAGGCGATCGAGGAGGACGGCCTCGTCGAGCGAGCCCAAGCCGTCGGCGCCAGGATCCACGAGCGCATGGAGGAGTGGTGGGGACGCTTCGATGCCATCGGAGACGTGCGCGGCTTGGGCGCGATGCTCGCGCTCGAGTTCGTGCGGGATCGCGAGACGAAGGAGCCCGCGCCCGAGCTCGCCTCAGCCGTGTGCGAGGCCGCTGCGAAACGGGGACTCCTGCTGCTGACGGCCGGCGTGCACGGCAACTGCGTCCGCGTCCTCGTGCCGCTCGTCGCGACGGACGCCGAGCTCGACGAGGCGCTCGCGATCTGGGAGGCGGCGCTCGAAGCGACGCTGCGAGCGTAGGTCCCTCAGAACCGCAACCGCGATCGGCGCTCGTGCCGCTCCAGCGCGAGCTCGACGAGCCGGCGCAGAAGCTCGACGTAGGTGACGCCCGAGGCTTCGAAGAGCTTCGCGTAGACGCTCGTCGCGGTGAAGCCCGGGATCGTGTTGAGCTCGTTCACGAGCACGCCGCCGTCCTCACGCACGAACATGTCGACACGGGCCATGCCCTCGCAGTCGCAGGCGCGAAAGGCCGACAGAGCGACGTCGCGTGCTCGGGCGGTCTGCTCAGGGGAGATTCGGGCCGGAACGAGGAGCTCCATCCCGCCGTCCTCGTACTTGGACGCGTAGTCGTACCAGTCGGCGAGCTTCGGCACGATCTCGCCGACCTTGGAGGCAACCGGCTCCGCGTTCCCGAGCACGGCGCACTCGATCTCGACGCCCGAGACGTATTCCTCGAGCAGGACCTTGTCGTCGTGCTCGAAGGCGCGCTCGAGCGCCGGCTCGAGCCCGGACGGATCCCGGACGATCGTGATGCCGACGCTCGAGCCCAGCCGGGCGGGCTTCACGACGACCGGGTAGCCGAACGGGCTCGCGGGACGCTCCCCGGCGCGCGCCGTGACGCTGCGGGTTACCGGGACCGTCGCTCCGCGCATCACCGTCTTGAAGACGTCCTTGTCCATGGCGAGGGCCGAGGCGGTCACGCCGGCGCCGACGTAGGGGACGACGGCAAGCTCCAGCAGTCCCTGAATCGTTCCGTCCTCGCCGAAGGGCCCGTGCAGGACGGGAAAGACGACGTCGATGGAGCGGAGGAGGTCGGGAGCGGCCGCATCGGACGGTAGGGGCAAGGGTGGGGCGTCCTCGGCCCCGGCGACAGCCGCGCCGGCCTCCGGGAGGGCCGTGCCTCGCCGCGACCGGGTCGCCGCCGGCAAGCTCCACCGGCCCTCGTGCGAGATCTCGATGGGAACGGCCTCGAAACCGGCCTCCTCGAGCCCTTGGAGCACGGACCGTCCGGAGGCGAAGGAGATCTCGTGCTCGCTCGAGCGGCCGCCCATGAGGACGGCGACGCGCAGGCGGCTCACCCCGTCGGCGCGGTGTCGCCGGACGCGCCGTCGCCGAAGAGGAAGCGGCCGACGAGGATGGTGACGGTCGACTCGGGATCGACCTCCTCGCCTGGGCCGGGCGACTGGTCCTGGACGATGCCGTCGTTGTTCGGATTGAGGACGGGCGTCTCCTGGACGTCGACCTGGAAGCCCTGGTCCTCGAGCGTCGCGATCGCCGTGGTCTCGTCGAGGTCGAGGACGCTCGGCACCGAGACTGTCGGCGGCGGCCCGAGCGAGACGCTGATCGTCACCGAGGAGCCGATGTCGACCTCTGCGCCCGGGTCGGGATCCTGACCCACGACGAGGCCCGCGGCCTCGCTCGACTCGACCTGCTGGACGTTGGCCTGCAATCCCGCCTGCTCGAGCTCCGAGACGGCGCTCTCCTGTCCCTGGAAGAGGACGTCCGGCACCTGAACCGTCTGGACGCCCTGCGAGACGCGGATGGTGACGGTCGAGCCCTTGTCCACCTGCGTCCCCGCGCGCGGGTTCTGACCGACGACCAGGCCGACCTCACGCTCCGAGAACACCTCTCGGACGCGCACGTCGAAGCCGAGGTCGGCCAGCGTCTCGACCGCCTCGTCGCGGCTCGTTCCGACGACTCTGGGCACCTGCACCTGCTCCACGCCGGCCGAGACGGTGATCGTCACCTCCTCGCCCTTCTGGATCCTCGTCCCGGCGCTGGGATCCTGGTCGATCACCTCTCCGGGCGGCCGCTCGCTGAAGGCCTCCTCCACGTTGGCCTCGAGGTCGGCGCTCTCGATCAGGTCGATGGCCCGGTTCTGCCTCAGCCCGACGACGTTCGGGACGGCGACAGGCTCGCGGGCGGTCAGCTCGTCCTGGACGCGCTGGTAGACGTACCAGCCGGCGACGGCCGCTCCGGCGAGGAGCAGGACGGCGAGCAGCCAGGGGAAGATCGACCGGCGCCGTCGCGGCGGCGGAGCGTACTCGTAGGACGGGGGCCGCCGGGGCGGCGGCGCCGGAGGAGCAGAGCGGCGCGCGAGCACCTCGGTCGAGGCGGCCGGAGGCGCCGTGCTGGCGAGGATGGCCGTCGCCGCCTCGGTCGTCTCGCGGGCGATCGGCAACCCAGCCTCGATCAGGGAGAGGTCGCTGTCGAAGTCCGCTGCGCTCTCGTAGCGATCGGCCGGGTTCTTGGCTAGCGCGCGAAGAACGACCCGGTCGAGGTCGGCGGGGATGCCGGGCGCGATCGCCGAGGGCGGGTGGGGCGTCTCGCCCACGTGCTTCATCGCGATCTCGACGGGGGTGTCGCCCGTGAAGGGAACCGTCCCGGTGAGCATCTCGTAGAGGACGATCCCGACCGAGTAGACGTCGGAGGCGGCGGTGACCTGAGCCCCGCGCGCCTGCTCCGGCGAGAGGTACTGAGCGGTCCCAATGATCGATCCGGTCTCGGTCATCTGCGAGACCCCGGCGCGTGCGATGCCGAAGTCCGTGACCTTCAGCCGCTCCTCGGGGCCGACGAGGATGTTGTGCGGCTTGATGTCGCGGTGGATGATGCCGTTCCGGTGGGCGACCTTCAGCGCCGAGAGGATCTGGCGTGCGTAGGCGATCGCCTGGGCGGGCCGGAGCCGTCCGCTGGTGCGGATGATCTCCTTGAGGCTCCTGCCCTCGATCACCTCCATGGCGATGTAGTAGGTGCCTTCCGCCTCGCCGCGGTCGTAGATCGAGACGATGTTCGGATGCGACAGGCCCGCGGCAGACTTCGCTTCCCGGCGGAAGCGCTCGACGAAGAGCTCGTCGTTCGCGTAGCGATCGTTCAGGATCTTGATGGCGACCCGCCGACCCAGCTCCTCGTCCTCAGCCAGGTAGACGCTGGCCATGCCCCCCGCCCCGAGCTTCCGGCGGATGCGGTAGCGGCCGTCGAACACGGCGTCGATGAGCGTGTCGGACATCTGCGACATCGACCTTCTAAGGCTACGCGACTCCACCGAGGAGGGTCTCCATGAGCGCTCGCGCGATCGGAGCCGCCAGCTGCCCGCCCGTGCCCGCCTGATCGGAGAGCACGACCGCCACCGCCACCTGCGGCGCGTCCGCCGGCGCAAAGCCGATGAACCACGCGTTGTTGCGATCGGGATCGCCCGTCTCCGCGGTGCCGGTCTTGCCCGCGACCGAAACGCCGGGAATCTGGGCGGCCGTTCCCGTGCCTGAACGCACAGCCAGCTCCATCATGGCTGTCAGCTCGGCTGCCGTTTGCGGGCTGACCGCCCGGGAGAGCTGCTCGTCTCCGGGCTGGCTCAGGATCGATCCGTCGGGCTCGAGGATCCGGTCGACGACGCGAGGCTCCATGACGACGCCGGCGTTGCCGATTCCGGCGGCCACCATCGCCATCTGGAGCGGCGTGGCGAGCATGCGCTCCTGGCCGAAGGCGAGCCTTCCCGGATCCACCTCGCTCGGGTCGCTCGGGGCGAAGAGATCGCCCTTCACGTACAGCCCGCTCGCGAGGCGCTCGTCCGAAGGCGTCTCGAGCGGCGGCTTCTCGTAGAAGCCGAAGCGCCGGGCGTACTCGAGGACGAGCTCGGGACCGAGCTCCTTGCCGACGTTGCAGAACACCGAGTTGATGGAGTTCTCGAGGGCTTGGGCGAGCGTCACGCGGCCGAACACCTCCGGGCCGCTCTGGTCGGCGAAGTTCGTCACCCGCCGGCCGTAGAGGGTGCAGTAGCCGGGATCGTCGAACTCGCTCTCGGGCGTGAACGCCCCCGAGTCGAGGGCCGCCGCGGCAGTAACGACCTTGAAGGTCGATCCGGGCACGTACAGGCCGGCCGTGCCGCGGTTGAGCAGTGGAGCCGACGGACGGCAGGGGCCTCGCTGGTCGAGGATCGCCTCGTAGTCGCCGCCGACGAGGTTGAGGTCGTAGCTCGGCGAGGATGCGAGCACGAGGACGCGCCCCGTCGAGGGCTCGAGGGCGACCGCCGCCCCGCAGGCCTCGCTGAAGAGGTCCTGCGCCAGGCGCTGCGCCTCCGTGTCGAGCGAGAGCACGAGCGAGTTGCCCTGCTGGGTTCGCCCGCTTACCTTGTCGACGACACGGTCGACGACGGTCGAGAGATTCGCGTTCGAGCCGGTGAGGAAGTCGTTCATCGATTCCTCGAGCCCGGACCGGGAGCGGCTGGTCGTCGAGTAGCCCACGGTCTGCGCAGCGAGGTCGTCCTGCGGGTAGACGCGGGTGTACCACGTCTGGCCCTGGACCCGACGCGTGCGGTTGCGGGCGAGCACGGTGCCATCGCCGGTCAGGATGCGTCCCCGGTCGACGGTCACCTGCCGGACGACGAGGGTGGGGTTGCCCTGACGCGCCTCGAGCTCGGGCGCGCGCCAGAGCCAGTAGGCGCCGACCGCCACGACGGCCACGAAGAGCACGGCGAGGAGGAAGAAGAGGCGGCGGATCTCGGTATTCATCGATCCCTCTGCCTCCGGCAGAGCGATCGATGAAAGGAACAACCGGCTCGGCACGCGCGAGCCTCCCCAACTCCCCACCGGAGCTCTCCTCTAGAACGACGCCGAGAGCTCCGCGGTCTCATTGTGGAGCTCTATTGACGCGGTTGGACACGGCCAGCAGGAGCCAGAGCAGGAGGAAGTTCGCGACGATGCTCGAGCCGCCGTAAGAGACGAAGGGGAGCGTGATGCCGGTGAGCGGGATGAGGCCGCTCACGCCCCCGGCGATGATGAACGCCTGGAGCCCGAAGGTGGCCGTCAGCCCGGTCGCCAGGAGCTTCGAGAAGCCGTCGTCGGCGAGCATCGCGATCCGGAGCCCTCGTGTCACGAAGAAGAGAAAGAGAACCACGACGGCCGCACCTCCGAAGAGCCCGAGCTCCTGCGCCACGGCCGAGTAGATGAAGTCCGTCTCGAGGTACGGGACGTAGGTCGAGCCGTCCGGCCCGACGAGCACGCCGCGCCCGAGGCCCGCGCCGAAGAGCCCGCCGCTCGAGAGCGCGTAGATCGACTGCACGAGCTGGTACCCGTCGCCGGTCGGGTCGGCCCACGGGTGAAGCCAGATCGAGACGCGGTCCTGGACGTGTCCGGCGACGTGGTAGAGGCCGTAGGCTCCGAGCGCGAAGAGTCCCAGTCCCGACACGACGTAGAGCCAGCGCCCGGTCGCGACGTAGAGCATCGTCAGGAAGACGGAGAAGTAGAGCAGGGCGCCACCGAGGTCGTTGGACTGGAAGAGGAGGAGCATCGCTCCGCCCCAGACGAGCAAGAGGGGTCCGAGATGCTTGGCCGACGGAAGCCCCAGGGCTCCCGCGCCGCGCGTCAAGACCTCACGCTTGTCGCGCAGGTAGCCGGCCAGGAAGACGACGATGAGCACCTTCGCCAGCTCGCCCGGCTGGAAGCTGATCGGTCCTAGGCGCACCCACAGCGTGGCGCCGTTGATCGTCGCGCCGAGGCCTGGGATCGCCGGCAGGACCAGGAGCGCGAGCGCGGTCAGCCCGAGCAGGTACTTGACTCCGTCGAGACGGCGGTAGTCACCGATGAGGAGCGAGCACGCCGCGTAGACCGCGAGGCCGACCGCGATCCAGGCGCCCTGGCGCAGAGCCAGCTCCGGATCGATGCGGTAGATCAGCGTGAGCCCGATGCCCGTCAGGAGCGCTACCACCGGCAGCAGGAACGGATCCGCCGCAGGCAGGGCGATCCGGGTGACCACGTGCGCGACGAGGTAGAGCCCGATGAACAGAGCCGCGTAGGACAGCGACGCGGACGAGATGACGGATTGCCGGGCGATGTAGACGCTCGCGAAGCCGACTGCCGTCATGGAGGCGATCGCCGCCCCGATCACCCGCCAGG
>CAZCIJ010000106.1:7655-9890 GCA_964498265.1 uncultured Gaiellales bacterium
GCCGACGCCAGCAGTGGCGAACAGGACGACAGCGAGGAGAGCGAGGAGGGTCGCCAGCTCGCGGTTTCGAAGGGTCATGCTGCGCCTCAGGGTAGGGGCCGAGCATGCTCGGCCCCTCCGAGGCGGTCGACGGATCGCCTCGTGGTCAGGGAATCGCCTCCTGCTCATAACGGGCGACGAGCGCGCGCGCCTGCTGCTCGCTCACGAGCGAGTGGTCGAAGAGCTCCTCTCGCTCCTCGGGTGAGAGCTGGAACGCTCGCAGCTGACTCACGTAGATCTCGCGGTAGAGCTCGACACCGCCGAAGACGTGCCAGGGCACGCCCTGGTAGACGACGACGCGGCCCTCGTCGTCCGCGCCGACGAAGTGCGCGCGGGACAGGCCCCAGAGCGCCACGACCGCGAGGACGGCGAACAGCAGCGCCACGATCGCGACGACGAGCAGCGGTCGCCTCAGGCGCCGGGGCCGGGCGGTCTCCCGAGCGGGCACAGGGGCGGTCGATACGCCGGCGCGACCGCCGGCGGTCGCGACCGCGAGGGCCGAAGCGCCGGCCGGAGCCGTCCGCGCCGCAGGCGGAACCTCCAGGCCTGACAAGGTGTCCTCGTCGTGGCTCGCCTCGGGATCACCCTCTCCCACGGAGAAGAGGATGACCGTGACGTTGTCCTCGCCACCCTCCCTGTTCGCAGCATCGACGAGCGCCCGGGCAGCGGACGCGAGGTCCGGCTGCGCGGACACGATTTCGAGCACCGCCTCTTCGTCGACCATCGTCGTGAGCCCGTCCGAGCAGAGGAGGAAGACGTCACCGGGGCTCGCGTCGACGCTGAAGCTGTCGACGTCGACGGCCGGATCGGTGCCGAGGGCCCGAGTGATGACCGAGCGCTGGGGGTGGAGCTCGGCTTCCTCCGGCGACAGCCGGCCCGAGCGCACGAGGTCGGCCACGAGCGAGTGGTCGTCGGTGAGCTGCTGGAGCGCGCGGCCGCGGATGCGGTAGGCGCGCGAGTCCCCGACGTGGCCGACGGCGACCAGGTCCCCCGCCAGGAGCGCCGCCGTGACCGTCGTGCCCATGCCCGCGACGTCCGGGTCGTGCGCGGCGCGCGCGTAGATGCGCCGGTTCGCCTCCTGGATGACTGCCCGGAGCCGCGCGCCGGCATCGGCGGCTTCCACGGATCCGGCCTCGCGGAACGCGGCGACGGTGATGCGCGACGCGAGCTCCCCTGCCTGAGCGCCGCCCATACCGTCCGCGACGGCGAAGAGAGGTGGGTCGCAGACGAATGCGTCCTCGTTGCGGCGCCGCACGCGCCCGGGGTCGCTCAGGCCGGCGCTGTCGACCACCCTCATGGCGCGATCCGGAGCTCGGTCTCGCCGACCCGCAAGAGGTCGCCTTCCCGGAGCCGCTCCCGGCCGTCAACGGGCTGGTCGTTCACGTAGGTCCCGTTCGTCGAGCCCAGATCGACGACCCAGAGCCCGTCGCGGAGGGGCTCGATGCGGGCGTGTCGCGCCGAGGCGTACTCGTCGCCTCCGATCGCGATCCCGTTTTCGCCGGCGCGCCCGATCGTGACTGGGGTCGAGCCGACGACGAAGCTCGCACCGGCGTCGATCGAAGGGCTGCGCTCGACGACGAGCCGTGCCTTCGGCGCCGCGGGCTGGTCTGCGCGAGCCGGCCGCACGAAGAAGCTCTCCTGCGGCAGTCGTAGGTCACGGGAGGCGCTCCGCACGATCCACCAGAGGAAGAGGAACAGGAAGAGCAGGAAGAGCGCCTGGAGGAGGAGCAGCAGCTGGTCGATCACGGCGACGGATCACCGGTGCTCGAACCGAGCCTCGGTCTGGCCGAGCACGATGCGGTCGCCGTGCTGCAGCCGAGTCCGCTCGGCCCGCCTTCCGTTGACCTCCGTGCCGTTCGTCGAGCCGAGGTCGACGATCCACGCCGCGCCGCTGTCGAGCCGGATCTCGGCATGATGGCGTGAGACGCTGGCGTCGTCGATGGGGATGTCGCAATCCTTGGCGCGGCCGACGAGCGTGACGGGGCGCTCGAGCGTGTGACGGACGCCGTCGAGCAGGAGCGCCGGCGGGATCGTCTGGGGCGCGGGCTCGGCCGGGGCGGGTGCCTCGCTCGCCGGGAAGACGCGCGTCTGCGCAGGCTCCGGAGGGCCGGCTTCGCCTCCCGCCGCTCCGGGTCCCGGGGTCGGAGAAGGCGGCGCCACGGGAGCCGGCGGCTGGACCAGCCGTGTCGCGATGCC
>CAZCIJ010000107.1:0-9837 GCA_964498265.1 uncultured Gaiellales bacterium
AAGCCATGGGGATCGTACGTCGCAGCCGACCTCTACGAGGCGGGAGGTCTCGCCCTCGTCAGCAGCCGGCTGGCACGGCACGGGCTCCTGCACGCCGACGCGCTGACCGTCGACGGGCGGACGATCGGCCAGATCGCGGACGCGGTCGAGGAGCGGCCGGGCCAGAAGGTCGTCGTCCCGGTCGAGGCTCCCCTCAAGCCGCGGGGCGGGATGGCCGTGCTACGCGGGAACCTCGCTCCGGAGGGCTGCGTGATCAAGCTCGCCGGTCACGGGCGCATGCATCACCGGGGACCGGCCAAGGTCTACGACTCCGAGCAGGAGTGCTTCGCCGCGGTCACGGGAGGCGCGATCGAGCCGGGGGACGTCGTCGTGATCCGCTACGAGGGCCCGGCCGGCGCGCCGGGCATGCCCGAGATGCTGCAGGTCACCGCGGCGATCGTGGGCGAGGGGCTCTCGGAGTCGGTCGCCCTCGTGACCGACGGCCGCTTCTCCGGCGCCACGTACGGGTTCATGGTCGGCCACGTGGCTCCGGAGGCCTTCCGCGGCGGTCCGATCGCCGCGCTCCAGACGGGCGACACGGTCGCGATCGACGTCGGGGCGCGGGAGCTGCGCGCGGAGCTCTCCGACGACGAGATCGCCGCCCGCCTGCGCGGTTGGTCGCCGCCGCGACCCCACTACGACGGCGGCGTGTTCGCCAAGTACGCGCACCTCGTCTCCTCCGCCTCGGAGGGCGCGATCACGCGCGCCCCTTAGCCGAGGCCGGCGCGTCGGCATATTTGCGAAACCCTAACGTTCTGTGAGCGTCTGCTCACATAGACTCTAAGAGGTGGTCGCGACAGACGCTCTCCTGTAGCACCGTGTGCGGAATCGCTGGATACAGCCTGCACGCGGAGAGCCCCGCCGACCGCACGCTCCTCGCCCAGGCGCTGCTGGCAGGGATCGCCGACCGGGGCTCGGACGCCGCCGGGTACGCGTTCGCCGCCCCCGACGACGACGTCACGATCTTCAAGCTCGAGGGAGGCGCCAGCGTCCTGCTCGACTCGATCGGCGCGCCGGCGGGCACCGACCGGGCGCTGATCCACGTGCGCGACTTCACGAAGGGGACGCCCAGGATCGCCGCGAACAACCACCCCATCCGCCACGGCGGCGTCGTCGGCATCCACAACGGCGTGATCGCAAACGACGACGAGTTGCTCGACGTCCACGGCATCGAGCGCGCAGAGCCCGGGATGAGCGTCGACTCGGAGGCGATCTTCGCGCTCGTCGACCGCTACGGGCACGAGCGGGGCCGCGTGCTCGAGGAGCTGCACGGCTCGATGGCGGCCGCCTGGATCGACGGGGCGCACCCGGACGCCGTGTTCCTCGCGCGCGGCATCGGCCGGCCGCTGTGGATCGGGCTCGGGAAGAGCGAGCTGCTCTTCGCGTCGACGCGCGCTACGCTCGAGCTGGGGCAACGCTACGCCGGCCTGAGGCTGCGCATCCGCGAGGTGGCGGAGGGAACGCTGCTGACCGTGGTCGCCGGCGGGCTCCAGCGCAGCGACCGCTTCGAGCCCGACCGGAGCTTCTCGAAGCCGGCGCCGCCGGCCGTTCGCGCTCCCGAGGAAGGGCGGCGCTGCGTGGCCCTCCTCCACGCGATCGCGGCCGTCGCCTGACGCAAGGTGTAAACCGGAAGTCCGCCGCGCAGCGGCCGCGCCCGCAGGGCGCCAGGCCGCGAAGGCTCGGGCCGGCGGAGCCGGCCGTATCAAGGACCGCACGCTCGCCACGAGGCAGCACGGGTCAGTACAGCACGAGACGGTCCCGGTGCACGGCCTCGAGGCCGCGCGGGCGGCGGCGGAGCTCGTCCGAGCTCGCGCTCGCGATGCCCTTGGCGAACACCTCTCCGTCCGGCCCGACGATCTCGACGCCGTCGCCGGCTGCGAAACGTCCCTCGCAGCGCGCGATCCCGACGGCGAGCAGGCTCGCGCCGTCGCGCAGGAGGGCGCGGCGGGCTCCCTCGTCGACGCGCAGGCGGCCGGAGACGGCCTTGCCGAAGCGCAGCCAGAGCTTGAAGGCCGAGGGGGCTCGCTCGCCCGGGGCGAAACGGGTGCCGCGCGGCTCGCCGGCGAGGATGGGCTCGAGCACCTCGCGGCCGCCGCCGGCGGCGATCACGGTGGGGATGGCGGCGGCTGCGGCGACCTCCGCCGCGAGCACCTTGCTCCGCATGCCGCCCTTGCCGAGCGCGGACGCGCCTCCCAGGGCGGCGTCGCGCACTCGCGACCCGTCCGCGATCAGCTGAGCGCCAGGCGTGCCCGGCGCGCGCGAGAGCACGCCCTCGACCTCGGTCAGGAGAACGAGCAGGCGGGCACGGACGAGGACGGCGACCTGGGCGGCCAGCGAGTCGTTGTCGCCGAAGGTGATCTCGTCCGTGGCCGTGGCGTCGTTCTCGTTGACGATCGGGACCGCCCCGAGCGCGAGGAGCGCGTTGAGGGCGTTCCGGGCGTTCACGTACGTCGTCCGGTCGGCCACGTCGAAGGCGGTGAGCAGAACCTGCGCGCCCGCGACGCCCTCGCGGCCGAGCTCCTCGTCCCACGCGCTCTGAAGGCGAGCCTGACCGAGCGCGGAGGCGGCCTGGAGCTTCGGCATGCTGCGCGGGCGGCGCTCGAGCCGCACTCGCGGGAGGCCGAGCGCGATCGCGCCCGACGAGACGACGCACACCGGCGTGCCGTCCCTGACGATCGCGGCGATCTCCCGCGCCCGGTCGCGAAGAACCTGGCGCCGCAGCTGCGCGCGGGGGCCCACGATCAGGCTCGTCCCGAACTTGACGACGAGGGGCCGCTTCACCCTGTCGCCCGCGTGAGGGTCGAACGGTCCGAGGCTCCGGATCCTCGGCGTCGCAGGGGGCGGACGGATCCGGCGCCTGCCCCGGCGAGCCCGCTCGTCATCGCTTCTGGCTCCCGTCGCCGACGACCCGGTACTGGCGCAGCCAGAGGTCGCGGTAGGTGACCGGCCCGCGCGGCCCGGGGGTCCAGTCGACGTTGATCCCGGTCTCGGGGGCGCCGGTCAGCGCGAAGCCGTCGACGAACCGCGTCGACGCCTGCCAGAGGGCGGACGTGCCGCGGTAGCCGGCGAGGAAGCGCGCCGCCGCCGCGGCGTCCTCGGCCACGATCGACGCGGCCAGGCCGGACGTCTCCGCGTTCGCGATCGCCACCGCCTCGTCCAGGTCGTCGACCACGTCGAGCGTCACCGTGGCGACACGCTCGGGGTCGTTCGCCCACTCGTGGCCGAGCCGGACGTCGAGCTCCCCGACCGGGGCCACCGCGCGCGAGCGCTCCGTCCCGACCGTCTCGAGCTCGAGCCGTGCGAACAGCGAGAGCAGCTCCGGCACGAGAGAGGTCGCCCGGCGGTCGACGAGGCAGAGGTTGAGGCGGTTGCAGACGCCGAGCCGGTCGAGGCTCGCCTCGGCGATCGCGTGCGCCTTGACGCGGTCGGCGCTCGCGTGGAGGTAGAGCACGCCCCCTCCCTCCGCGTGGGCGAGCGTCCGGACGCCGTGCTCGGCTGCGAGCCGGGCGAGCGCTGCCGTCGTCTCGCCGCTTCCGCGCAGGATCACGAGCGGGATCGCCTTCGGGAGCGTCACGAGGACGCGGGCGCCGTCGTGGTCCGGAGAGCGCACGAGCCCGACCGCGGCCGGCGGCAGGCCGGCTCGCTCGAGCGCGGGCCGGAGGATCTCGTCGACGAGCACGGTCACGGTCCGAAGCGCCGCGCCCCCCGTGCGCAGCACCGGGGCGTTCAGGCTCTTGAGGAGCTGGCCGGCGATGTCGAGCGCGACGTTCGGCCGGGCCTCGAAGGTCGCGCCCACGACCCCGATCGGAATTCGCCGCTCGCTCACCTCGAGCCCGTTCGGCAGCGTCCATGCGGCGATCTCGCGCTCGAGCGGCGGAAGCTCGGCGGTCGCGTTGGCCTGGTCCGCGAGCGCCTGGACGCGCTCGTCGTCGAGGCGCAGGCGATCGAGCGCGCCGGCGTCGAGCCGCGAGGACGCGCCGTCGACGTCGGCCTCGTTCGCGGAGAGCAGCTCGCGCCGCCGCTCCGGGAGGAGCGCCGCCGCCGTGGCGAGGGCGTCGGAGACCGCCTCGTCGCCGAGGTGCGGCACCGCGAGACCGGCGTCGGCTGCCTCGCGCTCGACGAGCTCTCGCAACTGCGCCTCTTCTTGCAACCGCACCTCGGCGTTCTAGCACGTAAGGAGCGGTGCGGCCGGCTAAAGCTTGGCTCCGGCAGCGCCGACCTACGCCCTTGTGTTGCACCGTCTCGTCACGGTGCCCGCCGGGCGCCGCTCCAAGTGGGTCGTGCTTGCCCTCTGGCTGGTGGCCGCGGCTGGGTTCGGCATCGTCGCGGGCAAGCTGCACGACGCGACGGCGAACGACGCGCAGGCGTTCCTGCCCACGGACGCCGACTCGACGCGCGTCGCCGCCATCGAGGAGGCGCAGTTCCCCGAGCAGTCGTCGAGCTCACAGGCGCTCGTCGTCTACCAGAACCCGAACGGGCTCACGCAACAGGATCGAACACGCATCGAGAGCGACGCCAAGGCGCTGTCGAGGCCGGGCGTCCTCCACGACGTCGAGGGCATCACCTCGCCGTTCGAGAAGGACGGCATCGTCTCGAAGGACGGAACGACGGCCGTGACCGTCGTGCAGATCGACTCCACCGACATCGGCGTGCTCAAGCCCGACGTGGAGCAGATCCGAGACGTCGTGGAGACCGATCCGCCGGCTGGGTTGACGGTGCACGTGACCGGTAGCGCCGGGCTCGCCGTCGACAGCCACGACATCCTCGGCAACCTGGACAGCGACCTGCTGATCGCGACCGTCCTCCTGATCGTCGTCCTGCTCGCCGCCATCTACCGGTCGGTGTTCATCGCCCTCGTCCCGCTCGTCACGGTCGGGTTCGCGTACGCCGTCGCGGCGGGCCTCAACTACTTCATGATCGAGGGCCTGAACCTCGAGGTCGCGAGCGCGACCACGAGCCTGCTCATCGTGCTCATCTTCGGCGCGGGCACGGACTACTGCATCTACCTCATCGCCCGCTACCGCGAGGAGCTGCGCGAGAGCGACGACAAGCACGAGGCCATGCAGGTCGCGCTCCGGCAGGCGACCCCGGCGATCCTTTCGGCGGGGCTCACCGTCTCCGGAGCGATGCTCGTTCTCCTCGTCGCCGACCTGGCGAGCACACGCTACGCCGGGCCCGTGCTCGCCGTCGGCGTGGCGGTGACGATGGTCGCGGGCCTCACCTTCCTGCCGGCGCTCATGACAGTGCTCGGCCGCCTGGCCTTCTGGCCGCGGCCGCCCAGGCCGGGGAGCGCAAGGGCGACGGGCCGGGGCGTCTACCACCGCATCGGCGGCGTGGTCGTCCGGCGCCCGGTCGCCGTGCTTGCGACGTGCGTGGTCGTGCTGGGAGTCCTTGCAGCGGGCGCGAGCCTGAACCTGGGCACCATCTCGATCGTCGAAGGCTTCCGCGGCAGCGTCGACTCGATCGAGGGACAGCAGGAGCTCGCCCGCGCGCTCCCGCCAGGGCAGACAGCGCCGACGTCGGTCATCGTCGAGGCGCCCAAGGGGCAGCTCGAGCCGGACACGCAGCGCGTGTCGAACGCCCTCGCGGGCGCGGCCGGCGTCGCCTCCGCGACCGCGGGCAGGGTCAACTCGGCCGGCGACGTCGCGCAGGTGAACGTCGTCCTCGACGCCGACCCCTACAGCGATGCAGCCACCGACCTCGTGCCGGAGCTCCGGCGCGCGGCCGATCGGGCCGTCGCGGGTACGGAAGGGACCGTGCTCGTGGGCGGACCGACGGCGGCGCAGTACGACACGAACGAGACCGTGCGGCGCGACTTCACGCTCATCTTCCCGATCGCGCTCGCCCTCATCTTCGCCATCCTCGTCGCGCTGCTCCGAGCGCTCGTGGCGCCCCTCTACCTGATCGCGACGGTCGTTCTGTCCTTCTTCGCCACGCTGGGTCTGTCCTACTTCGCCTTCGACAAGCTCTTCGACTCAGGCGGCGTCGCGTCCGGCTACGCGACCTTCCTCTTCATCATCCTCGTCGCCCTCGGCGTCGACTACAACATCTTCCTCATGTCGCGCATCAGGGAGGAGTGCGCGCGGCGCCCGATGCGCGAGGCCGTCCGGCACGGGCTCGAGACGACCGGAGGCGTGATCACGAGCGCCGGGGTGATCCTCGCCGGGACGTTCGCCTGCCTCATGATCGTCCCGCTCGAGCAGCTCTTCCAGCTCGGCTTCGGGATCGCCGTAGGCGTCTTCATCGACACGTTCGTCGTTCGCACGCTGCTCGTTCCGGCCGTCACCGACCTGC
Organism: uncultured Gaiellales bacterium; assembly: GCA_964498265.1. GTDB lineage: Bacteria > Actinomycetota > Thermoleophilia > Gaiellales > Gaiellaceae > CAZCIJ01. The sequence continues at coordinate 6,334 of CAZCIJ010000107.1, forward strand.
TCGGGCCGCGAGCCTGGTGGCCGAGCCGGCTCGGGATCTCCGCCCCAGCGCCGGGCGCCGCCGAGCGGGTCTCCCATCGAACCGCCTGACGAGCTCCTCCCCGGCCGATCCGCCGGCCGGATTGCAGGGCATTTGGCGATCCCGGGGCTTTCGGTATACTCGCGGCGAGCGGGACGAGTCCCGCTCACATCGAGAGAGGCTGAGGGAACCGGCCCTGCGAAGCCTCGGCAACCTGCTCTCGGGCAAGGTGCCAACCCCGGCCGGGCCGTCGCCCGGGAGGATGTCGAGCGAGACGTAAGGAGACTCGGTGCCCGCTAAATCCCTTCGCTGCCGCGCGTGTCAGGCGGAGCAGCCGCTCGAGCCGATCGCCGTCTGTCCCCGCGATTTCGGCCCCCTGGACCCTGTCTACGACTGGGCGGGCCTGCGCGAGTCCGTGAGCCGCGAGTCGATCGCCGCCGGCCCCCCGTCGATCTGGCGCTACGGCTCGCTGCTGCCCGTCGAGACCCCTGCCGAGCCTCGGCTGGCCCCGGGCCTCACGCCGGTCGTCCCGGCACCGCGCCTGGCCACGGCCCTCGGTCTCGGCGAGCTCCACCTGAAGCTCGACACCGCCAACCCGACCCATTCGTTCAAGGACCGCGTCGTCGCCGTGGCCGCAGCGAAGGCGCAGGAGCTCGGTCTCGACACGCTCGCCTGCTCGTCGACGGGGAACCTCGCCAACGCCGTCGCCGCGCGGGCCGCGGCGGAAGGGATGGAGGCGGCCGTGTTCTGCCCTGCGGACCTCGAGCCGGAGAAGCTCGTCGCCACCGCCGTCTACGGAGCGACGATCTACGCCATCCGCGGCACCTACGACGACTGCTCGCGGCTGACGGTGGAGCTGTCCTTCGAGCTGCCGTGGGGGTTCGTCAACGTCGGCTTGCGCGCGTACTACGCGGAAGGGTCGAAGACGCTCGGGTACGAGGTCGCCGAGCAGCTCGGATGGCAGCTGCCGGACGTGGTGGTGGCGCCGATCGCGTCCGGGGCGATGTACTCGAAGGTCTCGCAGGGGTTCCGGGAGCTGGTCGAGCTGGGCCTCGTCGAGGGAACGGAGCCGCGCATGATCGGCGGGCAGGCGCAAGGGTGCTCTCCCGTCGCGACAGCGCTCCTCGAAGGCCGGCGCGTGACGCCCGTGCGGCCGGACTCGATCGCCCGCTCGCTCGCCATCGGCAATCCGGCCGACGGCGACCTTGCCGTCGAGACGGCCCGGCGCACGGGAGGCGACATCCACATCACGGCCGAGGACCAGATCGGCGTCAACATGGCGCTGCTCGCCGAGACCACGGGCGTCTTCGGCGAGACGGCCGCCGGCGTCACGCTGGGGGCTCTCCGGGAAGCCGTCCGGCGCGGCCAGGTCGAGGAGGGGGACTGCGTCGTCCTCCTCGTGACGGGCGACGGCCTCAAGACGCCCGATCCGATCGAGGAGCGCCTCGCCCCGGTCGAGATGGACGCGGACGCAGACGCGCTGCTCGACAGCCTCGGCATCGTCTAGCAGCCGGCGGAGTCAGAGGTCGATCTCGACCACCGACGCGAAGGCGTCGGCGTCCGGGTTCGCCTCGAAGCGGTCGAGCACCGCGAGCGCGATCGCAAGATCCTGCACGGCGAGACCGGTCGAGTCGAAGACGGTGATCTCGTCCTCGGACCGCCTGCCCTCCTCCTCTCCCAGGAGCACCCGACCCAGCTCGGCCACGTCCGCCCGGGTGAGGCGCCCGGAGGCGACCGCTGGGGCGATATCGCCGTTGTGGCTCGCCTGCTCCCATTCGTCGCAGACCACGCGGGCGCGCGCGAGCTCGTCGACCTCGATCTCCGCCTTGCCGGGGCCGTCGGCGCCCATCAGGCACACATGCTGTCCAGGCCGCAGGCTGAGCCAGGTGACGACCGGCTCCCGCCCGGGCGTGACGGTGACGACGATGTCGCAGGCCAGGGCCTCCTCGAGCCGCGTGGTCGCGACCGCCTGCGGTCCCACGGTCCGGGCTGCCGCGGCGGCCTGCTCGGGCCTCACGTCGAAGAGGAGGACGTCCCGTCCCCGATCGGCGAAGGACTGCGCCGCCGCGCGCCCGTTCGTGCCGCAGCCGACGACCGCTGCACGTCCGGCCCCGGGGCGCGCGAGCGTCTCGGCCGCGAGCGCGGCTGCGGCGCCCGTGCGCAGCGCGGTCACTGCGGCGGCGTCCAAGAGCGCGCGCAGCTCCCCGGTCGTCCCGTCGGAGAGGAGCAGCGCACCCGTCACGGTCGGGAGGCCGCGGGTCGGGTTGCCGGGAAACGAGGTCACCCACTTCAGAGCCGCGTGACCCGCTCCGGCTGCCGGCATCGCGCGGAAGTCGCCGTACGGGGCCGCCTCCACGTAGACCTTCGGAGGCATGCGCCACTCCCCGCGCGCGTAGTCGACGAACGCGCGGCGGACGGTCTCGACGGCAGCGCCGGGCGACACGGCTCCGAGCACGTCCGGGCCGGAGAACACGGTGACGCTCACGTCCCCTCCTCGCCAGCCTGCACGGCGAGACTCTAGAGTCCTTGCATGGCTGCGGGCCTCGTGCTGTGCGATCACCCGGTGTCGTCGAACGCGCTCAAGGCGCGCTTCTGCCTCGAGCTGCTCGGACTGCCGTACGAGCGCCGGCACGTTCCCTTCGCGCAGCCGCGGCCGGACTGGTACCTGGCGCTCAACCCCTTCGGAAGGATCCCGACGCTCATCGACGGGGAGCTCGTCCTGCCGGAGTCGAACGCGATCCTCCGCTACCTCGCGAGCAGAGAGGGGCGCGACGACCTCTACCCGGCGGAGGCCGCGGCGCGCGCACGCGTCGACTACGCCCTCGACGCGTGGTCGATGCAGGTCCGGCCGGGCCTCCTCCCGCTTGAGCAGGCGGCGCTCCGCCACGCCGACTGGGAGACGGGAGGCGGGCGCTGGGAGGATGCGGACCCAGCGGCGATCGCGGCGACGCGCGGCGCCGCGGAGGACGCGCTCGACGTGTTCGAGCGCTACGTCGCCGACGACGGGACCGTCCTCGGGCGATTCACGATCGCCGACTGCGCGGCCGGTCCAGTGCTCTGGCGCACTGCGCGGCTCCCTCTCGACTTCACGCGCTGGCCCAAGCTCGCCAGGATGCGCGACGCGATCGCCGCGCATCCGGCGTTCCGGGCGGCAGGCCCGGTCGGCTGACGTAACGGGGGTCTGCAACGGGGTCAGGTCTCTCGTGCTGCACGCGCTAGTGTGGCGGCGTGCGCGTGCTCGTCCTGCTCGCCGCCGTGGCGCTGGCGCTCGCCGCCTGTGGCGGGGACGGCGCCGACGCGGTGAAGGTCGGCGAGGCGCAGAGCGGCAGCACCGTCGAGGTCGCCGTCGGGGAGGAGATCGAGATCGCCCTCGAGAGCAACCCGACCACGGGGTACTCCTGGAACGCGGTGAAGGAGCCGGACAGCTCCGTCGTCACGCTCGTCGACAGCGACTACGAGCCCTCCTCCTCGGACGCGCTCGGAGCG
>CAZCIJ010000108.1:0-9817 GCA_964498265.1 uncultured Gaiellales bacterium
GGCGAGGTCGTCCTTCAAGGACGTGACGCGCGAGACCATCGTGCCCGGCGCGAGCTGCAGCTCGTAGCGTGTGACGCGGGGGCCGGCGACCTGCCCGACGACCGTGGCCTGGATGCCGAAGTGCGCGAGCGTCTCGACGAGCGCCTCGGCGGTGCGCTCCGCCGCTCTGGCCGGCTGGCCCGACGCGGGCCGGGACCGCCGCAGCAGCGAGCGATCCGGAAGGCGGTACTCCTGCGGCGACGCCGTCCGGGTCGGGAAGAGGACGGCCGGGGTCACGTCCTCGGTCACGGGATCCTCCTTCGCCTCGGGCTCCGGCTCAGGCTCAGGCCCGGGCGCCGCCTCGAGCTGCTCGACGAGCAGCGGGATCTCTCCGCTCGACGATTCGTCGGAGCGCTCCTCGACCATATCGGGGTAGCTCACGGCCGCGTCGACGGGCGGCCCCTTGGGCTGGCCGACGATGACCGGCACGGACACCGCCTGCATGCGCGCGGCGGTCCGGCGGGCCGCGGACGCCGTGTGCCGGGCGATCCGGTGCCCGGCCCTGGCCGAGCGGCGCAGGACGGCCCCGAACGACGCGCCGCTCACGAGAAGCGTCCCCGCGATGAGGGCCGCGACCGTGAGGATCGTGACGCCGACCTGGCCGAGGAGCGCGTGGAGCGGGATGTAGAGGAGAGCGCCGAGGATGCCGCCGTGATCGTCGACGCGGTCGACATCGAGGCTGCGCAACGGGGGTCCGTCGGGGCCGATCCCGAAGACGTCCCCTCCGCAGGCGAGCAGCACGGCGAGCACGAGCACGGCGAGCCCGGTGCGGAAGGGGCGGACGTCGATCAGCGTGCTCCGCCCGAGCAGAAGCCCCCCGACGAGCAGGAGAGCCGCCGGCACGAGCACGGCTCCCTGACCGACGAGAGCCCGGAGGCTCTGACCGACGCGGTCACCGACGGCGCCCCCGTCGAAGCCGAGCCACAGGACGACGGCGAAGAACGCTCCGAGCGCACAGAGGGCGAGGCCGAGCAGCTCGGGATGCTGATGCTCCCGCCTTGGCGCGGGCTTCGTCGAGTTCGGCCGCGAGGCCGCGCGTGAGCGTGCGCGAGTCGAGCGCGCGGTCTGCGCCATACCTGGCAGTTCGAGAGCGTCGCCCGCGTTCCTCCCAGCTGGCGACAGCCCCTAGGCCGCGAGAGCTCGCAGGTCGTCCACCGCCTCCGTGAGGTTCTCTCGGAGGTCGAAGAGCCCGGCCCAGAGCGAGCCGCGGTCGGGCGCGGTCTCGAAGCGCGCCGAGGCCGAGAGCCCCTCGAGCGCCCGGACGAGCACGGCGAGCTCGAGGTACACCTGCGTCACGCGATGCGGAGCCGCTGCGACACCCGCCCGCTGGAGGACGGGCGCCCATTCGATCAGCTCGGCTGCGCCCGGCGCTCCGTACCAGGGCCGGCCTTCCGCGCTTCCGCCCTCGAGCTCGAGCAGGTAGCGGTCGAGCGGGCCCTCGAGGTCGGAGATGGCCGTCTCGACGCGCTCCGCCGCCCGCCGGAAGGCCGCCTGGCGCCGCCCGACCGTCGAGGGCATCGCCTCGCCTCGCGCCCACGAGTCGAGCAGGCGGCAGAACGCGAGCGCGGAGGCCTCGCACGCGCGCAGCGAGGCGACGAGCCGTGCGCTCGTCCCGCGCGACACGCCGTAGGACTCGACCACCGCAGGCCAGGAGCTCACGGTCACACCTCGAGCACGACCGGCAGGATCATCGGCCGGCGGCCGGTACGCGCGTGGATGAGCTGGCCGAGCGCGTCATGGAGATGCTCCTGGAGGAGCTTGAGCTCCCAGATGTCCTGCGAGATGCACATGCGCAGGACCTCCTGGGCCTCGTCGCGCGCCTCCTCGAGGAGGTCATCCGGCTCGGCGAAGCCCCGCGCGATGACCTCGGGCGTGGCCACGTCCCATCCGTCCTGCGAGCCGATCGTCGCGACGACGATGAGGACCCCGTCCTCGGCGAGGTGGCGCCGGTCGCGCAGCGAGGCGTCCTTGACGTCCCCGACCGCAAGGCCGTCGATGAACGCGATGCCTGCTGCGACATGGTCGGCGATTCGCGCCCCGGCCGCTCCGAGGTGGACGACGTCGCCGTTCTCGGCGATGACGACTCGCTCGGGGGAGACACCGGCGTCGCGTGCGAGCCGGCCGTGGGCCGACAGCATGCGGTACTCGCCGTGCACGGGCATGACCGAGCGCGGCCGCAGGAGCGCGAGCATCGTCCGGAGCTCCTCGGCGTTCCCGTGGCCGGACGCGTGGACGGGCGCGATCTCCTGGTGGAGGATCTCGGCCCCTGCCTTCGCGAGGCGGTTGATCGTGTCGTGCACCTTCAGCTCGTTGCCGGGCACGGGCTTGGCCGAGATGATCACCGTGTCGCCGTCCTGAACCTGGACGTTGGGATGGTCGCCGTAGGCGATGCGAACGAGGGCGGAGAGCGGCTCCCCCTGGCTGCCCGTGCAGAGGATCATGATCTCCTCGGGGGCGAGGGCGTCGAGGTCCACGGGCCGGACGAACAGGTCCTCCGGGACGTCCATGTAGCCGAGGTTGCGAGCGATGTTGACGTTCTTCCGCAGCGATCGGCCGATGACGCAGACCTTCCGGCCGGTCTCGACGGCGACGTCCGCCGCCTGCTGCATGCGGTGGACGTTCGACGCAAAAGAGGCGATCAGCACCCGGCCGCGGAGGCCCGGCACGATCTGGCGAAACGCCTCTCCCACGGTGCGCTCGGAAGGCGTCACCCCCGGTCGCTCGGCGTTGGTCGAGTCGCCGAGCAGCAGGTCGACGCCTCGGTTTCCGAGCTCGGCGAGGCGCCCGACGTCGGTGCGAAAGCCGTCGACCGGCGTGTGGTCGATCTTCCAGTCGCCGGTGTGCACGATGCGGCCGCCCGGCGTGTCGAGCGCGAGGGCGATCGCGTCGGGGATCGAGTGCGCCACGCGGACGAACTCGCACTCGTAGGGCCCGACCCGCGCGGGCCCCCCTTCGGGCTCGATCTCCACGAGCTCGGCGGCGCGGAGCAGGCCGTGCTCGTCGAGCTTGCTCTTGACGAGGCCGAGCGTAAGTCGCGTCGCCCACACCTCGGGGACCGCCAGCTCGCGCAGGACGTAGGGCAGCGCGCCGACGTGGTCCTCGTGGCCGTGCGTGAGGACGATCGCGCGGATCTCGCTCTCGCGCTCGCGCAGGTACGTGAAGTCCGGGAGCAGCAGATCGACGCCGAGGTGCTCGTCGCGCGGGAAGGCGATGCCGCTCTCGATCACGACCATCCCGTCGTCGGACTCGACGACGGTCATGTTCTTCCCGACCTCACCGAGGCCGCCGAGGGGGACGATGCGCGTCGTTCCCGGTGGCACCAGGAAAGTCTAGTGGCGGCGCGTGCCGGCCCCGGACGCGGTCAGACCCTCGCTGGCTCGAGGAGGCGCGCCGCGTCGAGACCCGCGCGGATTTGCGCCCTCTCGGTCTCGGTCGCCTCGACGAGAGGCAGCCGCAAGCCGCCGACGTCGTAGCCCGTCATCGCCATCGCTGCCTTGATGGGGATCGGGTTCGTCGTCACGGCGAGCGCCTCGACGACGACGGCCAGCTCCCGTTCGATCCGCCGCGCTCCCTCACGGTCGCCCGCCTTGAAGCGCGTGACGAGCTCCTTGACGCGCGGGCCGACGGCGGGAAGGTTCGAGTAGACGCACACGCCGCCGGCGCCGCCGAGCTCGAGGAAGGGGTAGACGAGGTCGTCGTTGCCGGCGTAGAGGTCGAGTCGCGTCCCCTGCGCGATGAACCTCGCCTGGTCGAGGTCGGTCGTCGCCTGCTTGACGGCCGCGACCGAGGGGATGTCGGCCAGGCGCGCGATCGTCTCGGGCTCGATGTTCACGACGACGCGCTGGGGGATGTTGTAGGCGATGATGGGGCGGTCGCTGGCGGCGGCGATCGCCTCGAAGTGGGCGACGATGCCCCGCGGCGGGGGCTTGTTGTAGTAGGGGGTCACGACGAGGTACCCGTCGACGCCGAGCTCGTGCGCCCGCTCCGTCAGGTGGACGGGGTGGGCGGTGTCGTTGGAGCCCGTGCCCGCGATCACGGTGGCCCGCCCACCGACGGCCTCGACGGCGGCCGCGAAGAGCTCGAGCTTCTCCTCGTCCGTCAGCGTCGGCGACTCGCCCGTTGTCCCCGAGACGACCAGCCCGTCCGACCCGCTGTCGGCGAGCGTCGAGCAGAGCCGGCCGAAGCTCTCCAGGTCGACCGAGCCGTCGCCCTTGAGCGGCGTGACGATCGCGGTCAGGACCTCGCCGAGCATGCACAGAGGATAGCGCTGCCGGCGGCGGCCGTCGTCGTGCCGGACGGTCGACGGGTTGACGGTCCGGATCAGAGCAGCGCCTCGAGCCCGACCGTGAGCCCCGGCGGCATCTCGGGAAGCCGCTCGAGGGCGAGGAGCACGCCGGGGACGAACGCCTCCCGCGACGTCGTGTCGTGGCGGATCGTCAGAAGCTGGCCGGGCGCCCCGAGGAGGACCTCCTGATGGGCGACCAGGCCCGGGAGCCGAACCGAGTGGACGGGCACGTCGGCGGCCAAGCGGGCCGCCGTCGCTCTCGCCGTGCCCGAGGGAGCGTCGAGCTTCGTCTCGTGGTGGAGCTCGATGATCTCCGCGCGCGGCATGTACCGGGCGGCCTCCTCGGCGAAGCGCATCATCAGCACCGCGCCGATCGCGAAGTTCGGGGCGACGAAGCACGCGACGCCGCTCGCCCGAGCGGCGCGGTCGAGCTGTGCGAGCCCGTCGTCCGTCAGGCCGGTGGTGCCGATCACGCACGGGACGCCGGCGGCCAGGCTGCGGGTCGCGTTTCCGAGGACGGCTTGCGGGGTGGTGAAGTCGACGCAGGCGTCGAAGCCTTCGAGCTCGACCTCGTCTCCCAACTCGATGCCAGTGACCTCGTGGCCGGCGTCGCGCAGGGCCGCGCCCATCACCGTGCCCACCTTTCCGTCGCGCCCGAAGAGGACGACGCGCATCAGGCCGCGGTGGCCGCGCGCTCGGGCAAGGCCGGACAGATGCGCTCGACCGCGCGCCGGAAGTGCCGCTCGCTCGGGCCGATGCCCGCAGCCGAGAGCCTCTCCGGCGCCAGCAAGGCGGTGGCCAGACCCGCGATCGCGTCCACGTCCACAGCCTCGATCTCGGCGAGGATGCGGTCGAGCGAGAGCAGCTCGGAGTCGGTGATGACCGACTTCCCGAGACGGTTCATCCGGTTGGAGGTCGACTCCATGGAGAGCATGATCCGCCCCTTGAGGTTCTCCTTCGCACGCCGAAGCTCCGTCTCCCCGATGCCGCCCGCGGCGACGTCGCCGATCTCCTGCGCGACGATCTCGAGGCACGTGCGCAGGTTCTCCTCCCGGGTCCCGACGTAGATCCCGATCTCGCCCGTGTCGGCGTAGAGCGAGGCGAAGGTGTAGACGGAGTAGGCGAGGCCGCGCTTCTCGCGCACCTCTTGGAACAGCCGGGAGGAGGCCGAGCCGCCGAGGATATTGTCGAGGACGGACGCAGTGAAGCGCCGGCGGTCCGAGCGCGCGATGGCCGGCGCGCCGATGCAGACGTGGTACTGCTCGGTGTCCTTGCGCGCGAAGACGACGCCCGGAGGCGGCGGCGCCACGAGCAAGGGCCTCGGGCGGGGCCTGCGCGCCGGCGGGGCGGCCTTCTTCTCGGCCATCTGCCGGCAGAGCTCGACGAGGCTCGCGTGATCGACCTTTCCGGCGGCTGCGACGACGATGGTGTCCGCGACGTAGCGCCCGCGGTGGTAGGCGGCGACGGCCCGGCGCGTGATCGTCGAGATGACGTCGGCGCGCCCGATGACCGGCCGTCCGAGCGGATGGCTGCCGAAGACCGCCGTCGTGATCAAGTCGTGCACGAGCTCCTGCGGAGCGTCCTCGTACATCGCGATCTCCTCGAGCACGACCTCTCGCTCGGCGTCGAGGTCGGCCAGCGCCGGGGCGAAGACCATGTCCGTCATGACGTCGAGGGCGGTCTCGAGATGTTCGTCCATCACGCGGGCGTAGACGACCGTGTACTCGCGCGTCGTCGCCGCGTTCAGCTCGCCGCCGACCCCGTCGAACACCTCGGCGATCTCCTTGGCCGAGTACGAGCGGGTGCCCTTGAAGAGCATGTGCTCGAGGAAGTGGCTGACCCCCGCTCGTGAGACGTCCTCGTCACGAGACCCTGCGCCGATCCAGAACCCGATCGCGACCGAGCGCACGCCCTCCAGGCACTCGGAGACGACGCGCTCCCCGTCGTCGAGGGAGCTCAGGAGGTAGGTCTGCACCGGCTCATCGTACCGCCGGCCGGGGATCGGGCCCGTAGAGTCGGCCGGGGCCGCCGAGCGCTCCCGAGAGGCCGAGGACGATTCGCAGCGGCACCCGAGCCAGCCCGCGCGTGGCGTCCGGGTGCGCCAGCTCACCGCGCAGCAGGTTCTCGACGACGGGCCAGACGACGCGAGGCCGGGAGAGCTCGAACGCCAGCCGGGGGAAGCGGTCGAACGCGAGCTTCGCGTTCCACGACGCGGCGGTGAGCCGGCCCAGAGCGCCGCGAATCGCGCCGGCGTAGCTCTCGACGCCCGCCGCGCGGCCCTCGAGGACGGCGGTGGCCGCGGTCGCGGCGAGCCGAGCCGAGACGAACGCCTCGTACATGCCGTCCCCGGAGAGCGGGTCCACGAGCCCGGCGGCATCCCCGACGACGAGGGCGCGTTCTCGCGCAAGACCGGCCTCCGGGGCGCGCAGAGGGAGCCGGTGCCCGCGCAGGCTCTCCACGGCGCGCTCGTCGATGCCGTGCTTGCGGCAGAGCAGGTGCAGCTGGCTCCGAAGCTGAGGTCCCGTGCGCGCCCATCCCCCAACGCCGACGTTGACGTGATCGCCCTTCGGGAACACCCAGCCGTAGCCGCCGGGAAGCGTCGCCAGCTCGATCACCGCGGTCGCCCGGTAGCGCTCCTTCCCGACGACGGAGTACGGCACGTTGCCTTCGAGGGCCACCCCGTAGACCGGGCTCTCGCCGAGGCCCAGATGCCGGGCTGTTGCGCCGTTGGCCCCGTCCGCGCCGACGAGCACGGCCGCACGGCAGCGGCTCCCGTCTACGGTCACCTCGTAGCCATCTCGGCCGAAGGCCGTGATGGCTCTGACCTTGGCGCCGTCCCTGAGCTCCGCCCCGGCCTCGACCGCACGCTCGGCGAGGTAGGCGTCGAGGCGGCGCCTCTGCGTCATGAGGATGAGGGGCGCCTCGCTCCGGCGCTCGTAGTGCGGGCCGTAGCGGAGGCGGAAGGCCATCCTGTCGACCACGTGCTCGACGACAGGGTCGACCGGGAACGGCAGCTCCCGCACGGCGCGCACCGTCAGCCCGCCGCCACAGGGCTTGTCGCGCGGGAAGCGCGTCTTGTCGAGCAGCAAGACCGACGCGCCCGCCGAGGCGAGACGGTACGCGGTGACCGAGCCGGCGGGGCCGGCTCCGACCACGATCGCGTCGAAGCGCGACACGAGGCCCCTAGTCCTCCCGGCGGGGCCGGCGGCTCCGGTCCCGCCCGCGCCCTCCTCCCTCGCGGCGCGGGCGCTCCTCGGCCGGCGGACGCGGCGGCGCGTCCTTCGCGCGCTGCATGAGCTCCTCAGGGCTGACGAGACCGCCGTTCTCGTGCTTTGCGACGAGGCGCAGGCTGATGCGGCCGCGCGCCTTGTCGACCTCTTGCACCTCGACGTCGACGACGTCGCCGCGGGCGAGCACGTCCTCGATGTGCCCGAGCCGGCCGGGACCGACCCGGGAGACGTGGAGGAGGCCGTCGGTGCCCTTCTTGAGCTCGACGAAGGCGCCGAACTCGGTCGTCCGCACGATCTTGCCCGTGTACGTGTCGCCCACCTCGGGCTCCCTCGTGAGGGCCTTGATGGCCGAGGCCGCCGCCTCGGCCTTCAGTCCGTCCGACGCGTAGATGAGGACGGTGCCGTCCTCCTCGATGTCGACCTGGACGTCGTTGTCGGTCTCGAGGGCACGGATGGTCTCGCCGCCCTTTCCGATCACGAGCCCGATCGTCTCCGGGTCGATCTTGACGGTCGTGATGCGCGGCGCGTGTGCGGCGAGCTCCTCGCGCGCCTCGGCGATCGTCTCGGCCATGCGCTCGAGGATGAACTCGCGCGCCGTGCGAGCCTGCGTCAGCGCGCTGCGCATGATCTCCTGCGTGACGCCCGTGATCTTGATGTCCATCTGCAGCGCCGTGATGCCGAGCCGCGTTCCCGCGACCTTGAAGTCCATGTCGCCGAGGTGGTCTTCGGCGCCCTGGATGTCGGTGAGGACGACGTGGTCCTCGCTTTCCTTGATGAGGCCCATCGCGATCCCTCCGACGGGGCGCTTCATCCGCACCCCGGCAGCCAGCAGGGCGAGCGTGGACGCGCAGACCGACCCCATCGAGGACGATCCGTTCGACTCGAGCGTCTCGGACACGAGCCGGATGGTGTAGGGGAACTCGGACTCGTCCGGGATCATCGGCTCGAGCGCGCGCTGCGCGAGGTTGCCGTGACCGATGTCGCGCCGCTTCGGGCCTCGCATGAACCCGGTCTCGCCGACGGAGAACGGGGGGAAGTTGTAGTGGTGCATGAACCGTCGCTCCTGCTCGAGCGAGAGGTCGTCGATGCGCTGGCCTTCCTTCGCCGTCCCGAGCGTGAGCAGGGTCAGGATCTGCGTCTGGCCGCGCGTGAACAGCGCCGACCCGTGCGTGCGCGGCGCGACGTCCACCTCGCAGCTGATGGGTCGGATCTCCGTCGTCGAGCGGCCGTCCGGGCGCCGCTTCTCGACCGCGATCTTGCGGCGCACGAGCTCCTTGTAGATGGCCTCCGAGGCCCTCTTCACCGTCTGGCGGGTGAGCTGGTCCTTGGCGGGAGGAGCGGCCTCCGGCTGCTCGCTTGCGGGCGCGGGGGCGGGCCCGACCGGGAACGGCAGCTCGACGTCCTCGACGATCCTGCTGAAGAGGAGGTCGCGCTTGGCGGCCTTCAGCTCCTTCGAGTCCTGCTCGGCGTCGGTCAGCGCCCGCAGCTCGCCTTCGAACTGGCGTCTGACGGGCTCCAGCACCGCCGCGAGGCGCTCCTGCTCGAGGACCTGGGCGAGGCTCGCTCGCACCTGCGCACGGCGGACGATGTCCGCCTCGGTGGACTGCATCGTCAGGGGCGGGCAGAGCTCGTTCTCGAGCTCCTCGACCACCTGGCCCGCCTCGCGCAGCCCCTGCTCGGCGATCCGCTGGCGAACGCGCCCGCCTTCCCGGGCCGAGAGCTCGGCGGTGAGCTCCGTGTCGAGCAGCTTGGGCTTCCCGCACAGGCCCCGCAGCTCCTCCTGGGCGTCGCACAGGGTCTGGATCTCGCGGTGGGCGACGTCGAGAGCCGTCAGGATGATGTCCTCCGGCACCTCGTCGCCTCCGCACTCGACCATCGTGATCGCGTCGCGCGTGCCGACGACGAGCAGGTCGAGCCGTGAGTCCTCGAGCTCGGGAAGGGTGGGATCGACGATGAGGCGTCCGTCCGCGTCCATCCCGATACGGACGGCCCCGACGGGGCCGAGGAACGGCAGCGGCGAGAGCATCAGGGCGGCGGAGGCGCCGTTGATCGCAAGGACGTCGTGGGCCACGATCTGGTCGGCCGACAGGATCGTGGCGATGAGCTGAACCTCGTTCCTGAAGCCCTTGGGCCAGAGCGGCCGGATCGGGCGGTCGATCGTGCGCGCCGTCAGGATCGCGCGCTCCGTCGGACGCCCCTCGCGCTTGAAGAAGCCGCCGGGGATCTTCCCGGCGGCGTACATACGCTCCTCGACGTCGACGGT
>CAZCIJ010000109.1:0-9786 GCA_964498265.1 uncultured Gaiellales bacterium
GGAGCGTGCAGGCTGCCTCGTCGGACCGCTTCGCGCTCGACTCGGTGCGGTAGAGGCCGACCTGCCCGAACGCGAGTCGATGGGTCTCGGGGATGGAGCCGCGGCCGGACGGCGTCGTCAGGACCGGTGCGTCCAGGTGCTCGGCGAGCGCCTCGAGCTCTTGCTCGGCGCCGGCTAGCGCGACGCCTCCGCCGGCGACGATCACCGGCCGCTTCGCCCGCTCGAGGAGCGCCGCGGCGCGCGCGACGAGCTCGGGATGGCCGGCGGCGCGGAGCTCGGTGAGTGGCCGGCGGTAGGCCGGAATGTCGGCGGCGGTCGCCGCCACATCGGCGGGCAGCTCGACGAACACGGGGCCTGGCTTGCCGTTCTGTGCGAGCGCGAAGGCACGCTCCATCGTCCAAGTCGACCGCTCCGGGAGGTCGACGCGGACGGCCCACTTCGACACGGGCCGAGCGAGCTCGAGCGACGGGGTGTCCTGGAAGCCCCCCATCCCCTCGTGGAGGCGGCTCGCCGCGGAGACAAGGCTGATGAGGGGACTGCAGGCGTAGAAGGCCTCGAGCAGCCCGGGCACGAGGTTGGCCATGCCCGGCCCCGGGCTCGCGTGCACGACGCCGACGCGGCCGCTGACCCGCGCGTAGGCCATCGCCATGAACACCGCCGACGTCTCCATGCGGACGAGCACGGGCTTCACGCTCGGTACGTCGTAGAGGTCGTTGTAGAGGAGCTCGGGGTTCCCCGGCAGCCCGAAGACGTACTCGACGCCCTCGGCCTCGAGCGCCTCGACGATCGCGCGCCAGGGCCGCGCTGCAGCTCGCGCGCGAGGGTCGTCGCTCCTAGCCTGCTCGATCCCGCTCGGCGACATGGCAGCCCTCCACCAACCTGTGCTCAGTCCGAGGACAGTTGCGAGCTGGCACGAACTGCAGCGTACGCGAGCTGGAACGAAGCTGAGGAGCGAGACGTGAAGGAACAGATCGGGACGCACGCGCCCGCTGCCCCGAGCGGCTCGTACTCACAGGCAACCGTCCACCTCGCGGAGATGGCGCTCTTTACGGCCTTCGACGCAGTCTACGCGAGCTATTTCCCGGATCCGAAGCCTGCGCGCACGACGGTCGGTAGCGAGCTGCTCGGGATCCCGGTGGAGATCGACGTCGTCGCGGACGCCTCCCGTTAGAAGAACGTGCGCACTGCGCTGATGACGCGATAGTCGTCATCGACGACCGGGATCAAGCGCCACTTGTCGAAGGCCGTGCACGGGTGGGAGATGCCAAGACCGAGGAGGTCCCCGACGCCGAGGGGGTCCGTGGCCGGAAGACGGACGTAGAGGTGCTGGTCGTCGATGGCGAACGCTTCCATCACTCCTGCGACGTCACGCGCTCCATGGGTTCCATGGACACGGAATGGGATCGGCAGGCCCAGATCGTAGGGCACGTCCCGCTTTCCCATGCCGACGATCCCGAGCTCCGGCTCGGGGCGCGAGAGGACGACCCCCCAGGCCTCGAGGGCAGGCTCGAGCCGCCGGCCGTGGCCGCGCGCGCCGAGCGGTGAGACCTGCTCGTAGAGACCGGAATCGTGCGTCAGATAGCAGCCGCTCCGGAGAACGATGCGGACGGGAACGCCGAGGTCGAGGTCGCGAAGTCCTGCCACGATCCGGTCGAAGTAGGCGCTGCCGCCGACGGTGACGAGCACCTCGCGGCGCGAAGCGAAAGCGCCAACGGCGGCGGCTGTCTCGGCGAGCTGGCGAAGGGACGCAACGAAGGCGTCGACGGCGGCAAGCGTGTCCGACTGTCGCTCGGCGTGGATGATGCCTTCGAAGCCCTCGACCCCGGCGAGCTCGAGCTCGGGCGAGCGTACCGCGAGATCAGCGAGCGCAAGCGCGTCCTCTCTCGATCGGCAACCCGTGCGCCCGCCTTGGATGCCAAGCTCGACCAGCACCTGAAGCGGCCTCCGCCTCTGGCCTGAGCGGGCATCCGCCAGCGCGGCCACGGCAGCTGGCGAGTCGACGAGGCAGTAGAAATCGAACTCCGGGTCACGGTCGAGCTCCTCCGACAGCCAGCGGATGGCACCCGGCTCGACGAGCTCGTTGGCGAGGATGACCCGCCCGATGCCGAAGTGCCGGTAGACCCGCACCTGGCTCGGCGTCGCCGCAGTCATGCCCCAGGCTCCGGCCGCGAGCTGACGGGCGAAGAGCTGCGGAGCCATCGTCGTCTTGCCGTGAGGTGCGAGATCGACCCCGTGTTCGCGGCAGTAGCTCGCCATCACGGCGAGGTTGTGCGCGAGCGAGCTCTCTTTGAGGAGCAGCACGGGCAAGAACAGATCCCCCTCGAGGACGTGCCAGCCGTACTTGCCCACCGTTGAGATCGTGAGCGGCTCGGGGGTCGGCGGCAGGCCCTTCGCGAGCGCCTCGGCGGGCTCGTCGAGAACGCGCGTCAGCGCCTCGGCCAACACGCCGCTCACACCGCCTCTGACGCGCCTGTAGCGAGCGAGCGCGAGACGGCGAGCGAGACGCGCAGGGCGTCACGGGCTTGCCCGCCCGTGCCTTGCGTGACCGATCGGCCTTGCTCCAGGCACGCGACGAACTCGGCGATCTCGGCGGCCCAGGGGTCGACCGGGTCGACGGCCACCTCCAAGGGGGCGCCGTCTGCAGGATGCATGCGCAGGAAGCTCTGGACGTCGCCGCCGATGTTGCCGCCCTCGGCCGGGGGCGCGGCGCGGAAGCCGTGCTCGACCACGCCGTGCTCGCAGAGTACGCGCAGGCCCGCCGAGAACGGGTAGGACGTCGGCATCGCCATGCTCCCTTCGACCACGGCCTCGGCGCCGTCGTACTGAAGCAGGGCAGCCACGTGGCCGGTGCTGCCGCCGACGGCGCGGGCGAAGACGCGGCGCGGCAGGCCGAGAAGGGCGTTCAGCTGGTCGAAGTCGTGCACCATCAGGTCGACGGGCACGCCGCCCGACTGGGCCGGATCCCGCATCCACTCGTTCCAGTCGGCCGGGAAGGAGAGTCGGTAGGCACTCGCCTCGCGCGGGCGTCCGAGCTCCCCCGCGGCGACCCGCCGCTGGATCTCGACGTACTCAGGAAAGAAGCGCAGCACCAGCCCGACCGCGAGCTCCCGGCCGCTCGCCTCGGCCGCGCGGAGAATTGCGTCCGCATCCTCGAGGCTAAGGGCGATTGGCTTCTCGAGAAACACGTCCTTGCCGGTCGCGAACGCTCGCTCGGCGACCTCTCGGTGGAGCTGCGTCGGAAGGCACACGTCGACAGCGTCGATCTCGGAGTCGGCGAGCGTGGCCTCCAGGTCGGTGGTGAAGGCGGCTCCGACCGTCTCAGCGACCCGCCGGCCCCGCTCCGCCGTCCGCGAGCAGACCGTCTTGACTCGCACCCGCTCGCCGAGCGCCGCGAAGCCATTCGCATGGGTCTGTCCCATGAAGCCGCCACCGAGGATCGCCACGGTGATCATCGTCTGTGCCCCTCCACGTCAGTGCGCCAGGCAGAACTCGCGCTGGCGGGCGTTGAACTCGTCGGGAATCTCCCAGAACGGCGCATGGCCCATCTCCTTCCATACTCGCAGGAGAGCGTGCGGCATCTGCTCCTTGATCCGGTAGGCGTGGTGGGCCGGCGTGAGGAGGTCGCGGTCGCCGACCGAGAGGTAGGTCGGTGCCACGATCGCCGGAAGCCGCTCGAGGACGTCGTGCGCGATGCACGCCTCTGCCTGATCGCAGAACGCCTCCGCGAGCTGGGGATACGCCTGCTCGAGCACCTGCCGCTCGAGCTCGGCGATGTCGGCGGCGCGTTCGTTGAAGTAACGCACCGTGAAGACGAAGAGCCAGATCTGGCGCATGAGCTCGATCAGCGGCACGGAGCGAGCGATCGTCTGCCAGCTGCGCATCAGGGCGACCAGGTAGCGGTCGGCCCGTCCCCAGGTTGCGTGGAGGGAGAGCGACCGAACGAGCTCCGGGTGCTCGAGCGCGAGCTCCTGCGCGATGATCCCGCCCATCGAGGCGCCGACGACGTGCGCCCGCTCGACGCCAAGCGCTCGCAGCAGCCCGGCTGCGACTTCCGCGAAGCGCTCGGACGTGTATGGGCCCGGAGGCCCGGTCGTCTGACCGATCCCGGGGTTATCGAAGACGACCACCCGGAAGTCGCGCGACAGCTCTTCCGTCTGCAGCCCCCAGGCCGTGTGGTCGGCGCCAAGGCCGTTGATGAGCAGGAGGGGGTCCCCCTGCCCGTGCTCCTCGTGGTAGAGGCGGTAGCCTGCGACCTCCGTGAGCGGCATCAGGGCCTGGGACGTGTCCGCTCATACCGCGGCTCGAGCCGGTCGTGCAGGTCCTCCATGTCCCGGACGACGTTCACGACAGCAGTCGCCGCCCACCGGAGAAACTGCTCCCCCTTTTCCGGCGTCGACTCGCTTGGCTTCCCCCACACCCCGCCCCCGTCTTCAAGCAGCGACCAGAACGACCCGGGCGTGGACAGGAAGAGCGGGTCGAGCAGCGCCAGGAAGCTCGAGCGCAGCTCCGGGAGCTCGGGGACGTAGTCGCGCACGCGCGCCATGTCGCACAGCTCGGGGGCGATCGCGAGCACGGCCGAGGTCTCGCCGACGTTCGCGTGGATCCCGACCGTCGCCGACAGGTACTGCTCGGCCTCCTCGGGCTTGAGGCCGGCCCAGTACGAGAACGGAAGCACCCGGACGCCCTCGGCGAGCTCGTCGAGGAACTGCGCGACAGCGAACTCGATCGCGTGCGAGTTGCAGTAGTGGCCGTTCAGCAGCACGATCCGCGTGAAGCCGACGTCGGCGAGCGAGCGGCAGACGTCCCTCAGCACGGCGACGAACGTGTCGAGCCGCAGGTGGACGAGCCCGTGGGCGCCCCGATGATCGTGGGCGATCCCGAACGGCACCGGCGGGCCGACGATGGCTCCGAGCTCAGGCGCCGCTCGCTTCGCTACCTCGGTCGGGATGTACACGTCCGTCCAGAGCGGGCCGTGGTCGCCATGGTCCTCAGTTGAGCCGACCGGGACGATCACCATCCGCCCCCCACCCTCGAGGAACTCGCGTACTTCGAGGTTCGTCATTTCGGGCATGAAGATCGAATGGGCCATTCCCTTACCTTTCCTAGCTCGCTCGGAACGGGTGCACTCGGCGCCAATGATCGGCGATCTGCGCCCGCGTCGTGACCCAGACGGCCTCGTGATGGCGAACATGCTCGAGGAAGCGATCGAGCCCGCGGAGGCGACCAGGACGGCCAACGATGCGGCAATGGAGGCCCACCGACAGCATCCTCCCGCCCTCCTCGTAGAGCTGATCGAATGAATCGCGCAGGTATACGAAGAAGTCCTCGGCCGTTACGAAGCCTCCCGGGAGGAGGAACTTGAAGTCGTTCGTGTCGAGCGCGTACGGGATGATCAGGACGGGCTCGCCCTCGATCTCCACCCAGTAGGGAAGCTCGTCCGCGTACGAGTCGGAGTCGTAGAGGAAACCGCGCTCGCCCGTGACCAAGCCGCGCGTGTTCTCGCTGATGCGCCCCGTGTACCAGCCCACGGGTCTGTGACCGGACACTCGCTCGATCGTCGCAATCGCCCTGCGTACGTGCTCCCGCTCCTCGTCCTCGGACATCTCGGCGTAGTCGATCCAGCGCTGGCCGTGGCTCGCCACCTCCCAGCCTGCGTCCACCATCGCTCGCGCTGCCGCCGGGTTGCGCTCGAGCGCCTGGGCGACCGCGTAGACCGTCAAGGGCAGACTGTGCTTCACGAAGGTGCGATGGATGCGCCAGAAACCGGCCCGGCTTCCGTACTCGAACATCGACTCCGTGTTGAGGTTGCGGCGACCCACGCTCGGCGGCGCCCCGATGACCTCGTGCAAGAACGCCTCGGACGCGGAATCGCCCTCGAGGGGCGTGCTCTCGCCGCCCTCCTCGTAGTTGAGGACGAAGCTGACGGCGAGTCGCGCGCCGCGCGGCCACTGCGGAGCGGGTGGGCGCTCGCCGTAGCCGACGAGATCGCGCGGGTACGGATCGCCCATCCTCTACGACAGCCCGAGCCCCTTCAGGTACTCGTACGAGCTGTGCATGGCCGCGGTCACCTCGTCGCGGGGAGGCCACGGCTCCCCCTCGAACTCGATCTCGACTGAGTAGGGGCCGGTGAAACCGGCCTCGCTCAGCGCTCGGACCACGCCGGCGAAGTCAACGTGGCCCTGGCCCGGGCCTGGAAAGTTCCAGACGCGTGGACCGCCGACCTTGTCCTTGAGGTGAACGTGGGCGATGTGCGAGGCGATCACAGGGATGTCGTCGACAGCTGAGACGCCGCCGTAGAACTCGCAGTTCGCTGTGTCGTAGTTGACCCTCACCTCTTCCCGACCGATCCGCTCGATCAGCGGGAGCGTCTTCTCGCCCGTGGCCATGATCTCGCCGTGGATCTCGAGGGCGACGAGCACGCCCGCCTCCCTCGCCGCATCAGCGAGCTGGCCGATATTGCCCATGAACGCTGACTCGTCCTCGTCCTCCGACCAGTGGCCGCCAATCGCCGTGTTCACAACCGGGATCCCGAACGCCGCTGCCCACCGCACCGCCTTGATCCCGTGCGCGAGGCCATCTCGAGTGGTCAGATCGGAGTGCCCCGAGAGGGAGACGGCGGTGAGCCCGTAGTGGTCGAGCCTGGCGCGAACACCTGCGGCCGGCGCGTCGAGGTCGACGTGCTCCGTCCACCCGGGCACGGCGGTGAGCTCGACGCCCTTGTAGCCGGATTCGGCGATTCCGGCGAGCGCCTCCTCGAACGTGTAGGGGTGGTAGCTGTTCGTGTGTCCCGCGAGCGGATGCGCCATCGGAGCTCCTCGTCTGTGGTCAAGCGTCAGGTTCTTAGCATCGCGCCCGGGTCGAGGTCAAGCTGGTGATTCCGTCCGCGCCGCCGCTCGTGCGTCATTAATCGTACGATGGACACGTCGATCTTCGCCTTCGCGACCGACCTCCACGACGAGGGGATCGACACAGTCCTCGACAACGTTCAGCACCGGGCCACCCTCGGCGGCGTCACGGTGGCAGCGGTTTACCATGCGGCCCGCGACATCTTCCCGCACAATCCCGTCCGCAGGCTGCGGTTCCTCGAAGGAGGCGTCACGTACTTCCGTCCGGATCCCAGCCGCTACCGTGGCCTCGCGATCCAGCCTCGCATCAGCGCGCTCGCTCAGGAGACGGACGTTCTCTCCGAACTGTGCGATACGGCCGAGCGCCGCGGGCTCGACGTGCACGCGTGGACTGTCTTCCTTCATGCCGACTGGGTGGCCGGCGGCGGGGAGGAGAATGCCGAGCGGACTGCGTTCGGCGATCCCTGCCTGACAGAGCTCTGCCCGTCCAATCCGGACGTGCGCAGCTACGTGCGCGCCCTGGCGGGAGATGTGGCACGGCTCGGCGTGAAGACGATCGTCGCCGAGTCGCTCCACTACCACCCGTTCGAGCACGGCTATCACCACGAGCGCTACTTCCTCCGCCTCGGTGCCAGAACGCGGTTCCTGCTCGGACTCTGCTTCTGCAGACACTGTCTCGACGCGGCGCGCGCGGCAGGGGTCGACGCGGACGCCGTCCAGCGTTTCGCCCGGGACGAGGTCCAGCGCGTCTTCGACGGCGCCGCCGACGGAAGCACGACGGTGGAGCTGGACGAGGCGCTCGCGCTCGCCGGCGGCGAGATGGCCGGCTACCTGGAGGAACGCGAGCGGATCGTGTGGACGCTCGCGGCCGAGGCCGCCGAGGCCGCCGCCGCCGAAGGCACACGCCTCGCCTTCATGGACTGGTCCGGCTCGATCAAGGGCTACGCGACCGGACAGCCGACGGGTGGGCCGGCGCCCGAGATCGCCTGGACCCTCGGCGCCGACCTCAGACACCTGGCGCGCGCCTGCGGCGGGCTCGAGGCGATCGCGTACGCGGCAGACCCGGACCGCATCCGCTTCGACCTCGGCGCCTATCGCGACCTCCTCCCCCCGGACGGCAGCCTCGCCGCCGCCCTGCGCCCGATGCCCCCGGATTGCGACTCGGTCGAGAACCTCGCGGCGAAGCTCCGGCTCTGCAGGCAGCTCGGGCTCGAGCGCGTCGACCTCTACCACTACGGCCTGGCGCCGCTGGCGGCGCTCGACCGGATCCGTGAGGCGTTCGAGCTGTCGGGAACGGGCGGGCGCGGAGGCTGACGGCCGAAGGGGCTGTCCGAAGACCCCGGTGCGTTCGGGACTCGCGCGTGAGCGTGCCGGGAAGGACGAGCGCGCTGACCGCGCGCCTGGTTACCACCAGGGCCATATTGGCGCGACCGAGGACACCGCCAGGCACGCTCAGGCGCCGCCTCCGGGCGTGGCGGGGTTTCCGGACAGCCCCTTAAGCCCTACGAGGCGACGCTTGGCCGGCCGCGTCGCAGGGCGCGACCGGGCAGGTCGCCGGTGTGGTGGCCGTCGTCGACGACCAGGCGCCCGTTGACAGCGACGTAAGGGATCCCCTCCGGGATCCGCCTCGGCTCCTCGTACGTGGCCGCGTCGCGCACGGTCTGAGGGTCGAAGCAGACGAGGTCGGCGGCCATGCCGGGCCGCACGAGACCTCGGTCGAAGAGGCCAAGCCGTTGCGCGGGGAGCGAGGTCATCTTGCGGATCGCCTGCTCCCAGGTGAGCACTCCGAGCTCACGCACGTACACGCCGAGGTAGCGCGGGAACGTACCGAAGGAGCGCGGGTGCGGCCGCTCGCCGACGAGGATCCCGTCGCTGCCCGCCGTGTGCGCCGGATGCTGCATGATCAGGCGCACGTTCTCCTCGTTCCCGATATGGGAGACGACCGAGGCGCCGAGCTCCTCGGCGGCGCAGAGCTCGCAGTAGAAGTCGATCGGTCGCTCGCTCGCCTCGGCCGCGGCGTCGGCCACGCTCTTACCCACCCAGCGGAGGTTCTCGGGCCGCCGCGCCCCGCTGATCACGTGCGCTGCCCAGTCGATCGGGACACCGTGGCCTCCGTCGCTCCCCTGCTCCTCCATCTCCACGCGGATCCGCTCACGCAGGTCCGGCTCGCGCAGGCGCCGGATCGTCGACTCGGGCCCGCCGCTTGCGACCCAGCCGGGAAGGTAGGCGTGGAGGTACGTCGATCCGGCGAGGTACGGATACGTGTCGAGGGTGACGTCGATGCCCTCGCCCCGTGCTCCGTCGATCATGTCGAGTAGCTCGGGGGCCTTCCCCTTGTTGACAGGGAAGCCCAGATGCGCGTGCGCGTAATGCAGCGGCACGCCGGCACGGCGGGCGATCTCGATGCAGTCGCGGTAGCCCTGGAGCGCGTGCATCCCGTAGTTGCGGTGGTGGGGCGCGTAGAAGGCCCCTGTTCCGCGCATGACGGAGCACAGCTCGACGAGCTCGTCGTCGGTCGCGTACATGCCCGGCGCGTACGTGAGGCCCGAGGAGAGCCCGACCGCCCCCTGCTCGAGCCCTTCGCGGACGAGCCGCTTCATCTCGGCGAGCTCGCCCGCGGTCGGCGCGCGGTCGTCGTTGCCCATGACGACCATGCGCACCGTCCCGTGCGGCACGAGGTAGGCCGCGTTGATCGCGATCCCCCCGTCGAGGCGGGCGAGGTACTCCCCAACGCTCCGCCAGTCCCAGTCGAACCCCGGCGGGTCGTCGTTCCAGCCGGCGAGCTGGACGCGAAGCACGGCCAGCACCTCGTCCGTAACCGGCGCATAGGAGAGCCCGTCCTGGCCGACGACGTCGACCGTTACGCCCTGGTGCACCTTCGGCTCGTGAGCCGGATTCGCGAGGATCTGGAGGTCCGAGTGCGTGTGCATGTCGACGAAAC
>CAZCIJ010000110.1:0-9712 GCA_964498265.1 uncultured Gaiellales bacterium
CTCGACGAGCAGCTCGGCATCGAGCCGTCCGCGCGGCTCAAGCAGCTCGAGCGGCAGATCCTGCAGCAGGACCCTGCCCTTGAGCTCGTCCCTGTCCCGGTCCGCGGCGAGGACGTGCCGATCCACGAGCCTCCGACGGCCGCGAAGGCTCCGCGGGGGGAGGCGGCGCCGCCGGTGGCACCCGCGCCGATGCTCGTCGGTCGCGAGGGCGAGCTGGGCCGCCTCGCTCGCCTCTTCGAGGAGGCGATGACGGCTCAGCGCCAGATCGTCTTCGTCTCCGGCCCGGCCGGGATCGGCAAGACGACGCTCGTCGAGGCCTTCCTCGCCGGCATCGACGCCGAGGCTGATGCCCTCGTCGGGCGCGGCCAGTGCTTCGAGCAGTACGGGTCGGGCGAGGCGTACATGCCCGTGCTCGAGGCGCTGGCCCGGCTCTGCGACGGGGACGGCGGAGGCGAGATCGCCGGCCTGCTCTCGGAGCGGGCGCCGACGTGGGTCTCGCAGATCCCGTCGCTCGCGCGCGAGCCGAGCGATGCGGTCGCCGGGGCCGGTATCGGCGTGACGAGCGAGCGCATGCTGCGCGAGCTCGTGGACGCGCTCGAGGCGATCGCGAACGTCCATCCGCTCGTGCTGCTCCTCGAGGACCTCCACTGGAGCGACGCCTCGACGGTCGACACGCTCAGCGCGCTGGCCCGGCGATCCGAGCCGGCTCGTCTGCTGCTGCTCTGCACCTATCGAGCCGACGAGGCGCGCGCCACCGCGCATCCGATCTGGCAGGTTGCGCAGGAGCTGCGGCTTCGCGGTCTGGCCGCAGAGATCGGCCTCGGGACGCTGACGCCGCGCGCCGTGGTCGACTACCTCGACCGGCGCTTGCCTGGCGCGCTCCCCATCGAGCTCGCGACCGTGCTGCACGAGCGGACCGGGGGCAATCCGCTGTTCCTGGAGAAGGTCGTCGACTCCTGGGTCGAGTCCGGCTACGTGGCTGAGGCCGCCGGAGCCTGGACCCTAAAGGAGAGCGTCGAGGCGCTGGCGGTCGACGTCCCCGCCACGGTTCGGCAGCTGATCGAGTACCAGCTCGACCGGCTCGACCGCACCGACCGGGAGCTGGTCGAGGCCGGGAGTGCGGCGGGCGCGGAGTTCGCCACGGCCGCGGTCGCGGCGGCCTGCAATCGGGATGCGGAGGAGGTCGAGTCGCGATTCGCCGAGCTCGCGCGCCAGGGCCGGTTCGTGAAGGAGCTCGGCGAGGCGGCCTGGCCGGACGGAACGGTCTCGACGCGGTTCGGCTTCGTCCACGACCTCTACGCGGAGGTCGCCTACGGGCAGCTGTTGCCCGGCCAGCGCGCGCGCCTGCACCGTGACGTCGGGCTTCGGCTCGAGGCGGCCTACGCGAGCGGCACGGCTGAGATCGCCTCCGAGCTCGCCACCCACTTCGTCCGCGCCCGCGACGCCGAGCGCGGGGTCTCGTACCTGAGGCTCGCCGCCGGGCAGGCGCTCGTGCGAAAGGCCTACCAGGAGGCTGCGCAGCATCTCTTTGCGGCCGCTGAGATCATCGAACAGCTGCCTGATTCGCAGGAGCGCGTGGAGGAGGAGCTCCGTCTGGCGGTCGACCTGGGCAACGCGCTGCTCATCACACGCGGCTACGCGGCCCAGGAGACGAAAGACGCGTACGCGCGGGCACGCGAGCTCTGCGCGCGGCTCGGCGATGGACCGCGAGTCCTGCCCGTTCTGTACGGGCTTTGGAACAACGCGATCGTGGCGGGCAATCACCACTCGGCCCGCGAGATCGGCGAGTCCTTCTTGCAGCTGGCGGAGGAGCACGACGACGAGGCGACTGTGGTCGCGCGCCGCGCCGTCGCGTGGCCGCACCTCCTCATGGGGGAGTTCGCGGCCGCACGGGAGCAGCTCAAGCGAATCGTCGAGGAGTACGACCCCGAGCGGCACGGGGGGCTGTCGTCGACCTACGGTGAGGATCCTGGAATCGCGGCAAGCGCGACTCTCGGCTGGTCGCTCTGGTTCCTCGGATACCCGGATCTCGCGTCAGAGACGAGCGGCGGCGCACTCGCTCGCGCTCAGGCCGAAGGCCACCCCCTGACGCTCGCCTACGCACTCGTAAGCGATGCCATCCTCCGGCAGCTTCGATGCGAGCAGGACACCGTCGAGAAGCGATCGGAGGAGCTCGCCGACGTCGCCGGAGCGTACGGGATCGCCCTCTTCGAGGCCTGGGCGTCGATCCTTCGCGGCTGGGCGGGATGCAGGAACGCCGAGGGTGCGAAGGCGGTCGAGTCCATGCGCTCCGCACTGGAGGCCGCCGAGGCCACGGGGGCCGTCGTCTTCGAGTCCTACTTCCTCGCGCTCCTCGCCGAGGAGTACAAGCGGACCGGCCGTGTCACCGAGGGCCTCGAGACGATCGACGATGCGCTGGCCTTCGTGCAGGAGAAGGGCGAGCGCTACTACGAGGCGGAGCTGTTCCGACTTCGCGGGGAGCTACTCCTCGCGCTCGAAGGAGCTGACGAGGTCGGGGCGGAGGAGGCCCTCAGGCATGCGCTCGAGATCGCGCGTTCTCAGCAAGCACGCTCGCTCGAGCTGCGGGCCGCCGTCAGCCTCGCTGGGCTGTGGCGTACGCAGGGCAAGGGCGAGGAGGCGCGCGGCCTGCTCGCTGGAATCTACGGTTGGTTCACGGAGGGCTTCGAGACGGCGGATCTGAAGGACGCCGCGGCGCTTCTCTCCGAGCTCGACGGCGAGCTTGGCGAGCGAAAGCCTCCGGCCGTAGCGGAGCCCCCGCCGGCGGCCCCACGCGGCGCCCGGCTGGTGGTCGGTCGCGAAGCCGAGCTCGGCCGGCTGCGCGGGTACCTCGACGACGCTCTGGCCGGCCGGCGCCAGGTCGCCTTCGTGACCGGTGAGGCGGGCCAGGGGAAGACGACGCTGGTCGAAGCGTTCCTCGAGCGGGAGTGCGGGGGTGAGCTCCTTGTCGGTCGCGGCCAGTGCATCGAGCACCACGGGGCAGGGGAGGCCTACATGCCGGTGCTGGAGGCGCTGGGGCGCCTCTGCCGAGACCCGGACGGCCAGGAGCTGGTCGCGCTTCTGGCAGAGCGGGCGCCGACGTGGCTCCTGCAGCTCCCCGGCCTCGTCGAGGCAACCGAGCTCGCGCCGACGGCGCAGCGGGCTTTCGGCGTCAACCGCGAGCGCATGCTGCGCGAGATCGTCGAGGCACTCGAGGCGCAGGCGTCGAGGCGGCCGCTCGTCCTCGTGCTGGAGGACATGCACTGGAGCGACGTCTCGACCGTCGACCTGGTCGCCTCGCTCGCCCGCCGCACCGAAGCTGCGCGGCTGCTGCTGATCGCAACCTATCGCCCCGCCGACGCCGAGAGCGCCGGCAATCCGGTGCACGGGGTCGCGAAGGAGCTTTGCCTTCGAGGGGGCGGTGTGGAGATTCCCGTTCCGGCGCTCGACGCGCGGGCCGTCGCCGAGTACCTGGAGGCGCGGCTCGGCGGGGGCACGCTGCCTCCCGAGCTGGCGAGCGTCCTCTACGACCGTGCTGGCGGCAATCCGCTGTTCGTGGAGACGATCGTCGACTCGTGGGTCGAGGAGGGCAACTTGGAGCGTGCCGGCGACGGGTGGGTGCTCCGGTCGCCGGTCGAGGAGCTGGCGATGCGGGTACCGGCGACTCTGCGCCAGCTCATCGAGCAGCGGCTCGACCGGCTCGACGAGCAGGCGCGGGCCGTGCTCGAGGCGGCGAGCGTCGCAGGCTCTGAGTTCTCGGCCGCGCTCGTCGCCGCCGCGTGCCGGCAGGACGAGGACGCGGTCGAGCGGATCTGCGACGCGCTCGCCAGGCAGGGGGTCTTCCTCGAGGCACGAGGCGAGGAGCAGTGGCCGGACGCAACTATCGCGAGCCGCTACGGCTTCGTGCACGACCTCAGCCACGAGGCGCTCTACGAGGGTCTGCCGGCCGGACGGCGCGCGCGCCTCCACCGGGGGATCGGGAACCGCCTCGCGGTCGCCTTCGCCGATCGCGCGACCGAGATCGCGCCGGAGCTCGCATCGCACTTCGCCCGCGGAGGCGACGCCGAGCAGGCCGTCCGCTACCTGCAGCTCGCCGCCGTCCAAGCCTTCCAGCGAAGCGCTCCTCGCGAGGCGGTCGACCACGTCACGCTCGGTCTCGAGCTGCTGCGACGTCTCCCTGAGAGTGCGGAGCGCGATCGCTCCGAGCTCCAGCTCCAGAGCGCCCTTGGCCCAGCGCTCATCGCGTGGGAAGGCTGGGCGTCGTCCGGCGCCGAGGCGGCGCTCATGCGCGCTCGCGACCTGTGCGTGCAGCTGGACGACGCCGACGAGCTCGGCCGGGCCACCTTCAAGCTCGCGACCCTGTACGAGGTTCGCGGTGAGTACCGGCGGTCCGAGGAGCTCCTCGACGAATCGCTCACGATCACGGTTCAGGAGCCGAGCATTGGCCTGCGCGTGGACACCCACGAGCTCCTCGCCTGCAGCCTCTTTCACCAAGGCGAGTACGACCGTGCGCTCGAGCACGCGGACACGGGGCTCTCCTTCTACGACGGCGTCCACGCAAACGCGCTGCTGGCGGCGTATGGGGACAACCCTGGCATCGCCTGCCAGACGTGGGCGGCGCTCTCGCTTTGGTTTCTCGGGTACCCGGATCAGGCGCGAGCGCGCTCCCTCGAAGCGCTTGCCCTCGCCGAGCATCCGTCGAGGCGGCACGGCAGGGCGACGGCCCTCGCGCAAGCCGCCGTCGTCAGCCAGTTCAGGCTCGAGGAAGGCAGGACCAGGGAGCTGGCCGAGGCTGCGATCGATGCCGCGACACGACGGGGATTCACGTACCGCGTCGCCATGGGCACGATCCTCCGTGGCTGGGCGATCGCCGCCGCGGGAGCCGTGGACGACGGCTTGCCCGAGCTGCGCCGAGGCCTCGAGCTCTCCCGCGCGACGGGCGCGCGGATGGACGACCCCTACTACCTCGGCCTCCTCGCCGACGCCTGCTCGCGCGCCGGACGTGCCGAGGAAGGGCTCGAGGTGCTGGCCGAGGCGCTCGAGATCGTCCGCTCGAGCCGGACGTTCTTCTACGAGGCCGAGCTCCACCGCCTGCGGGGTGAGCTGGCCCTTCGGCTGGGGCACCGGGACGAGGCAGAGGAGAGCTTCGTGCGGGCCGTGGCGACCGCCCGGGAGCAGCACGCCCGCTCCCTCGAGCTACGTGCCGCCGTCAGCCTCGGCCGGCTCCGGCGTGAGCAGGGACGGCCCGACGAGGCCAGGGCTCTGCTCGCCGACTCGTACGCGACGTTCACCGAGGGCCTCGACACGCCCGACCTGCGGGCCGCTCGGGAGCTGCTCGACGACCTCGGATCGGCCCCGCCCGTCCCGGAGCAGGCCGCGGAACCGCCGGCGCAGGCGCCGCCTTTGCGCGAGCGTGCCCTCGTGCGCTATGCGAAGAGCCGTGACCTCAACATCGCCTACCAGGTGACCGGGAGCGGGCCGGTCGATCTCGTGCTCGTGTCGGGCTTCGTCTCGCACCTGGAGAAGGACTGGGAGGAGCCGCGCCACGCCCGCTTCCTCGACCGGCTCGGCTCGTTCTCGCGCCTGATCCGCTTCGACAAGCGCGGAACCGGTCTGTCGGACCGCCCGGCGGGCGTTCCCGACCTGGAGACGCGCATGGACGATGTGCGCGCCGTCATGGACGCGGCAGGCAGCGAGCGCGCCGTGCTCTTCGGCTACTCGGAGGGCGGCCCGATGTCGATTCTGTTCGCGGCGACGTACCCCGAGCGCGTACTCGCGCTGGTCCTCTTCGGCGTCTACGCAAAGCGCCTCGACCCGGACGACGACTACCCATGGGCACCGACGCGGGAAGCGCGGCGCGCGTACATCGAGGAGCTCGAGCGCGACTGGGGAGTCGGCTCGGACATGAAGATCATGTGCCCGTCGGCCGACGACGCGATGGCGCGCTGGTGGGGCGAGCGGTGCCGAGCCGCGGCGAGCCCGGGCGCGGTGCGGGCGCTCATGGAGATGAACTCGCTCATCGACGTTCGGCCGGTGCTCCCGTACATCCACGTCCCGACGCTCGTGATCCACCGTGGGACGGATGTCGACATGGACGTCGAGGAGGGTCGGTACGTGGCCGAGCGGATCCCCGGAGCGCGGTTCGTCGAGCTTCCGGGAGCCGACCACTTCGTGGCGATCGATCCGGATCAGATCCTCGACGTCGTCGAGCCGTTCGTCACCGGGGTCACCTCGAGGCCGGCTGAGCGGGACCCAGGCCACGACCGTGTGCTCGCCACGATCCTCGTCACCGACATCGTCGACTCGACGGGGAGGGCGGTCGAGCTCGGCGACCGAGCGTGGTCGGCGCTGCTCGCGCGCCACGACGAGCACGTCCGTCAGGCGCTGGGGAGGTTCTCGGGCGAACTTGTCGACACGGCCGGCGACGGTGCGCTCGCGCTGTTCGACGGCCCGAGCCGGGCGATCCGCTGCGCGCTCTCGATCAGGAACGACCTGCGTCAGCTCGGCCTGACCGTGCGCGCAGGCGTCCACACGGGCGAGATCGAACGTGTGACCGACGCAGCGCGCGGGATCGCCGTCCACGTCACGGCCCGCGTAGCGGCTGAGGCCGCCCCTGGGGAAGTGCTCGTGACTGCGACGACGCGTGACCTCGTGGCCGGCTCGGGCCTCGGGTTCGAGGATCGCGGCGAGCGGAGGCTCAAGGGGCTCGACGAGCCGAGGCACGTCTTCGCCGTAGCAGACTGAACGGCAACGGCGCAACGGCGGCTTGTGCGAAGCCGCCGTTGCCTCATTCGTGACCCAGGAGCGTCGTCAGCGGGCCCGCGATGGAACCGCTGCACCCTCGGAATCAGGTCCGTGCGCGCGTCCAGGACGCGGGCGAGCGATGAGCGTGAGCGCCGTCAGCGCTCCGACGAAGGCGAAGGCCGCGGCCGCAAGCAGTGCGATCCGGAAGCCTTCGGTGAGAGCCGCCGGAGGCTCCGAGCCGGCGGCGAGGAGTTCGCTCGTGCGCGAGATGGCGATCGTGGAGAGGACCGAGACTCCGAGCGCTCCGCCGACTTGGTGGGTCGTGTTGAACAATCCGGACGCGAGCCCTGCGTCCCGCTCGGACACGCCTTCGAGGGCGCCGATCGACGCCGACACGAACGCGAGCCCGAGCCCGGCCCCGAAGGCGAGGAGCCCGGGCAGCAGGTCGTCCACGTAGCCGCCGCCGGCGGAGATCCGCGAGAGCAGCGCGAGCCCGGCGGCGCCTATCAGCAACCCGGCTGCCAGCGGCAGCCGCGGGCCGACCCTCGTCACGAGCGCCGAGCCGCCCATGGCGGCCGCGAGCGCGGTGAGCGCCATCGCGAGCCAGGCGAGCCCGGTCTGGAGAGGAGAGTATGCGAGCACCTGCTGCATGAAGAGCGTGAGGACGAAGATCATCCCGAAGAGCGCCGCCCCGAGAGCGAGCCCGCCGACGTTCGACCCCGTCACCGCGCGCAGGCGGAAGATCGAGAGCGGCATCAGCGGCGCCGTCGAGCGGGTCTCGATGAGCGCGAATGCCGCGAGGAGCACAGCGGAGCCCGAGAGCAGGCCGATCGTCTGCAACGACGCCCAACCGGCCTCGGCGGCCTCGACGAGCGCGTAGACGAGGAGCGCGACCCCTGCGGTGACGCACGCGGCGCCCCCCAGGTCGAAGCGCCGCCTCGTCGCCTCGAGGCGGCTCTCCAGGAGCAAGACCGGCGAGAGGGCGATGACTGCGAGCCCGATCGGGATGTTGAGGAAGAAGATCCACTCCCAGCCGATGGAGTCGGTCAGCACGCCACCGAGCAGGACGCCGACCGTCCCGCCCGACGCGCCCACGGCGCCCCAGATGCCAAGCGCCTTGTTGCGCGCCGCTCCCTCCTCGAAGCTGGTCATGAGGATCGAGAGTGCAGAGGGTGTCATCATGGCCGCGCCGACACCTTGGAGCGCTCGGGCGACCACCAGGAGGTCGTCCGACCAGGCCAGGCCGGCGAGCAGCGAGCTCGCCGCGAACAGCGCCACGCCGAGCGTGAAGATCCGCCGCCGGCCGAGGATGTCCGCCGCGCGGCCGCCGAGCAGCAGCAGGCCGCCGAACGCCAACGCGTAGGCGGACACGACCCATTGGAGGTTCTTCTGCGAGAACTCGAGGTCGACCTGGATCGTCGGCAAGGCGACGTTCACGATGGCGACGTCCAGGATGACCATGAAGAACGCCGAGCACAGCGCCGCGAGCCCGAACCAGCGCCGCGACGTGCTCTTCTCTCGTGGCGTCGTGCACATAATCGTCCTTTCGTGATTTCGGTCGGGCGATCGCTCTCGGGCGGCGGTCTCTCGCGCGGACGCCGTCTCACTCCGGGGCGTACCCGCGAGCGATCGCGAAGAACGTCAGGTAGCGGTCAACCTCCGGCAGAAGGCGCCGCCCGAGCCGGCCCAGAGGCCGGGCCAGGTACTCGGCGGCGTGGGCCTCCCGGTAGCGAGCGACGCGGAGGTCGTCGACCGCTGTGGTTTGCGAGTGCGGAGCCGACATGCCTCGTCACCGTCCCTTCGGCGATGCCCATGCAGGCAGCGGGTTCGGCCGCCCGAAGAGCGCGCTCGCAGTGAAGGCGAAGGGGAACGAGGCAATCGGCCCTGCATCGGCGCGTGGCTGGAGCGCGTTGCCGGAGATCCGGAGCCCCTCGATCTCGGTGTTCGGCTTGCTGGTCATCGGCTGTGTCCTTTCCGTCGTACGCTGTCGAGTCGAAGCAGACAGGGCGTCGCCTGTGGTTCGGTTAAGCAGCGGTAGTTGCCGGGTAACGGCGCCGGGCGCTGGCGATCGGCGTCTGTTCCTGCACAGTCGAGCGGCGGCCGAAGATCGGGCCGCCGCTCACTCCGCAAGGGGATCAGCCGGCCTAGCGTGCGTGACGCCGTGGCTTGCGTAGGAAGCCCAGGCCGCCCCGATGAGCGCGAGGGAGGCGCAGTTGCTTCCCACCCAGAGCTTCGTAAAGCCCCGGTAAGGGGTGGGATCAGCGCCGACCGACCTGCCCGCCCCGGACCAGCGCGAGGGACACGGCCAGCCCGGCGAGTCCGAGGGCCGCGCACAGCCAGAAACCTGCTCTCAGCTCGCCGGCGAGCAGCTCACCGACGCGGGGGGCGTCTGCGGCCAGGTCGGCCGGCGTCCCGGAGACCACCGCCGAGACAGCCGCGACGCCGAGCGCGCCCCCGACCCACTGCGAGGCGTTCAGCAACCCCGACGCAGCACCGGCCTCCTCCTCTCGCACGCCGGCGAGCGCCGCGGCGCCCACGGAGACGAACAGGAACGGGATGGCCATGCCGAGAACGAGGAGGCCCGGCAGGACGTCGACGAGGTACGAGCCTCGCGGCGAGGCGCCGGTGAACCAGAAAAGCCCGAGGGTCATGCCCGCCATGCCCGCGGCGAGCACCGGCTTCGTGCCCAGCCGGCCGACGAGCCGGCCCGCGACGTTCGCCCACACGACCGACGTTGCACGGACGGCCAGCAGGCCGACGCCCGTGGCGAGCGCCGAGTATCCGAGCACTTGTTGCAGGTAGAGCGTGAGCAGGAGAAACGTCGCCAGCATCATCGCTCCGTGCAGGAACCCGGCCATGTTCGCTCCCGCTACCGAGCCTGAGCGCAGCAGCCCCGCCGGTACGAGCGCATCCGGAACACGGCGTACCCGCTGGGCGAAGAGGGCGAGCAGCACGAGGGCGGCTGAGCCGA
>CAZCIJ010000111.1:0-9686 GCA_964498265.1 uncultured Gaiellales bacterium
CGAAGGTGCCGAACGGGTACTGCGGGCTCGGAGGGACCGGCGTCGCCTGCCCGGCGGGTCTCGCGAGCGCGGGCTCGTAAGGCGGGGACGGCGCGTGCGGAGCGGGCGCTCCGAGCGAAGGGCCTGATCCGGCGCAAGCTCCGCCCTCGCGGAGACTTCGCCGTGGCTCTATGCTGCCGGCGTGGCGCCCAACATCAGGGAGCCGGAGTTCGACGAGCCTCGCGACGCCGACGGCTTCCGCGCTCTGCGCGCCTCCATCGGGCACCAGCTCGGCACCGAGCGAGTGGGGCTCTCGCTGTGGGAGCTGCCTCCGGGCGAGGCCGCGTACCCGTACCACTTCCACCTCGCCGACGAGGAGGTCGTGATCGTGCTCGAGGGCCGTCCCGACCTGCGCACGCCCGACGGATGGCGCCCGGTGGAGGAGGGGGAGGTCATCTCGTTCCCGGTCGGGGAAGCCGGAGCGCACCAGTTCCTCAACCGGACGAGCGAGCCGGTGCGGCTGCTCGCCGTCAGCAGCAAGGGCCAGCCCGACGTCGTGCTCTACCCCGACTCGAACAAGCTCGCGGCAGCGCAACGGTTGCCGCGCGGCGGCGGTCTCCGCCAGATCTTCAGGCTCGGGGACGCCGTCGACTACTGGGACGGCGAGAAGCCGCCAGCCGTCTCGTAGGAGACGGCGAGCGGGCGCCGGGGGATCGCTACTCGGGCGTGACGTACGCGGCCGTGATGCCGCCGTCGACGACGAGTGCGGTGCCGGTGACCCAGTCCGACTCGTCGCTCGCGAGGAAGAGCGCGGCGCCCGCGACGTCGCCCGCGCGTCCGAAGCGTCCCGACGGGATGTGGACGAGGCGGCGCTCGCGGGCCCCCGGGGTCTCCGCCAGCAGCTGGCTCAGCAGCGGCGTCTCGATGGGACCCGGACAGATCGCGTTGGCGCGGACTCCCCGCCGCGCGAACTCGACCGCGACCTCGCGGGTGAGCGCGAGCACGCCTCCCTTGCTCGCGGTATAGGCGATCTGCGGCACGGCAGCGCCCATGAGCGCGACGAACGACGCGATGTTGACCGCGGATCCGCCGCCGGCGGCGAGGAGCCTGGGGATGCCGTGCTTCGAGCAGAGGAAGACTCCGGTCAGGTTGACGGCGAGCGTCCGCTGCCAGGCGGCGAGGCCGGTCTCGGTGACGGAGCCGTCGCCCTCCGCGACGATCCCGGCGTTGTTGACGAGCGTGTGCACGCCGCCGGCCCAGACGGTCACGGCCTCGTAGAGCTCGGCGACGCTCTCCTCGTCGGCGACGTCGGTCCGGAAGGCTTTCGCGTCGCCCCCGGCCGCCCGGATCTCCTTGACCACCTGGTGGCCCCGCTCCTCGACGAGCTCGGCGCAGGCGACGCGCGCTCCCTCGGCGGCGAAGCGCAGGGCCGTCTCGCGTCCGATGCCGCTGCCCGCTCCCGTGATCACGCAGACCTTGCCCTCGAGACGTCCCACGGGCGGGATCGTAGGCGCTGCAAGGGGGTATCGTGCCTCGCGAGAGCGTGGTCAGCATCCGGACGCCGTCTCGATGAGCGAGGGACCGCCGCCCCGGCCGGAGACCCTGGTCGTGAGCGCCGGTCGAGCGCACCTCGCGCCCGGCGCTCCGCTCACGCCGCCGGTCGTGCTCGCGGCCACGTACGCGGCCGGTGGCCCGCTGGCCTACGGGCGGAGCGGCAACCCGACCTGGGAGGCGTTCGAGGAGGCCCTCGGCGCCCTCGAGGGCGGTCACGCGCTCGCGTTCGCCTCCGGGATGGCGGCGGCGGCGACCCTGCTCGAGGGACTCGGCGTCGGCGCACGCGTGGTCGGGCCGGCGTCCGGCTACCAGGACGTGCGGGCGTTCCTGCGCGAGCGTCACGCAGCCGGCCGGCTCGAGGTCCAGCTCACCGACGTGACGGACACCGCTGAGACGCTCGAGGCGTGTCGCGACGCCGCCCTCCTGTGGCTCGAGAGCCCGACCAACCCGCTCGTCGCGGTCGCCGACCTCCCCGCCCTCATCGAGGGGGCGCACGCTCGCGGCGCGCTCGTCGTGGTCGACAACACGTTCGCGACGCCGCTGCTCCAGCGGCCGCTCGCCCTCGGCGCGGACGCGGTCGTCCACAGCGCGACGAAGTACCTCGCCGGACACGGGGACGTGCTGATGGGAGCCGCGGTCACGAGGGACCCGGAGCTGCGCGACGGCCTCGCCGGGCGCCGGGCGCTCTACGGAGGCGTCCCCGGCCCCGTCGAAGCCTTCCTCGCGCTCCGCGGCCTGCGCACGCTCGCAGTCCGGCTCGAGTGTGCGCAGGCGAGCGCTCAGACGCTCGCCGAGCGGCTCGCCGCGCATCCGGTCGTCGCGCGCGTCCGCTACCCGGGCCTGCCGGGCGACCCGGGACACGAGCGCGCGAGCAGGCAGATGCGCGGCTTCGGGGCCATGCTCTCGTTCGAGGTCTACGGCGGCGCGCGGGCCGCCGAGCGCATCTGCGCGTCGACGCGGCTGGTCGTGCACGCGACCAGCCTCGGCGGCGTGGAGAGCTCGATGGAGCGCCGTGCACGCTGGCAGGGCGAGCGCGAGATGGGCACGCCGGCCTCGCTCATCCGCCTGAGCGTCGGCATCGAGCATCCGGACGACGTCTGGGCCGATCTCGAGCGGGCGCTCGGCAGCGCCGTCGACTAGAGGCTTGATGGCCTTGGTGCCGATCGAGTCGACCACGCTCCTTGGTGCACGCCCTCCCGAGACGCACGCCTATTTCACATCAAGCCTCTAGGACCTCGGGCCGCCCGGTCCAATCCAGTTCGACGCTCGCAGCGAAAGACAGATCAGGGCGGGACGGCGGCACGGGTATCCTCGCCGGCCGTCGCTGCCGTTCCGCCGCTGCCTCTGCCTCGGCGCCGCGTTCACTCTCCCGCGCGGCGCCAGGCTGCCCGTCGCGCGCGTCACGGAGAGAGCCCCACCTGGTAGCTGTGAGCCTCGGACCGGCGGGCGCCGCGCGACGCCCGCAGGATCAGCCGAAGGTGAAGGCGTACGCCTCGACCCCGGGGGAGAACTCGAGGTCGAGCACGTGGTAGGAGCTGCCGTCCGAGGCGGCGAGCTCGTACAGGCGGTGCTCCGTGACGTGCACGGTCCTCGTGAGCTCGCCGTCCAGCCTCACCTCGACGGTGCCGTCTCCGGCGGGCGAGCCGAGCACGAGGAACACGCGATCCCCCAGGTAGCGCAGGCGTAGGCGAGCGTTCTTGCCTGCCACCGCGCGCTCGCGCTCGATCCGCCAGCGCCCCTCGAGACCGTATGAGTTCTCGGGCAGGAACTCCGGCAGGCCGTAGGTGGCCTCGGCGTCGGCGACGATCGGCGAGCCGACGAGCCGGTCGAGCCGGAGGTAGCCGAGATAGGTCTCGGGCGTCTGCGGGCCGTCCGGCGTCTGATCCTCGATCGAGCTCGACACCCGAGGGGGAAGATCGGGCTCCGCGAGGAGTTGACGGATCACGTCCTCCTTCTCGTCGTAGGCGCCCTCGCCGAAGTGCGCGAAGCGCACGTGTCCTCGCTTGTCGATGAAGTACTCCGCCGGCCAGTACTGGTTGCCCCAGATGTTCCAGGTCGCGTAGTCGGGATCGAGCGCCACGGGCCACGTCACCCCGAGGTCCTCGATCGCGCCGGCGACGTTCCCGGGATCGCGCTCGAAAGCGAACTCCGGCGTGTGGACGCCGACGATCACGAGCCCCCGGTCGCCGTACGTCTCGTGCCAGTGCTGCAGGAACGGGAGAGTGCGCAGGCAGTTCACGCACGAGTACGTCCAGAAGTCGACGATGACGACGCGGCCGCGCAGCTGCTGAAGCGTCAGCGGCTCCGAGTTGAACCAGACGCTGATGCCCCGGAAGTCCGGCGCCACTCCGTAGTCCTCGAGATCCTCGCTCGGGGCGGCCACCGCCGGCTCGGAGGAACCGACGAGCTCGCGGATGCGCGTCGCCGCCGAGGCGCTCTCCTCGAGGCCCTGGAGCGCCTGCGTGTAGCCAGGCACCTTCGTCGCGAGCCGCGTGTCCAGGCCGAGCACCATGATGACGGCCGCGCCGACGATCGTCGCGCCGAGCGCGCGCCGCACGAGAGATGCGTGCGCCTTGAGCGGCGCCAGGCTGAGGCCGCGCCGCGCCAGGATCGTGAGGAGGAGCATCACGAGGCCCGCGCCGACCGCGTAGGCGAGCGTGACGAAGACCGCGGAGACGGTGAACCGCTCGGTCGCCGCCACGGTTGCCACGGCAGCGATCACCGGCCCGGCGCAGGGCGTGAACAGCAGGCCGAGGCTGACGCCGAGCAGGAAGCCGCTTCCGGCGTCCCCCGGACGCCGTCGCCCCAGCGCCCGGAACGGTCGCTCGAGCAGGTGACCGACGGGGGGGACGAGGAGGCCGACGCCCATGGCCATGACGACGGCGATCGCGATGGTGCGCAGGAGATCCTCAGGCAGACCGAGCGCCGCGAGCAGCGCCGTCGCCGCGAGCGTGAACGCCGTGAAGCTCGCGACGAGCCCGGCGATGACGGCGTACGGGCGCCTCGTCCCCCCGCTCGCGCCGCCCGCCACGAGGATCG
Source organism: uncultured Gaiellales bacterium (assembly GCA_964498265.1). Taxonomy (GTDB): domain Bacteria; phylum Actinomycetota; class Thermoleophilia; order Gaiellales; family Gaiellaceae; genus CAZCIJ01. The sequence goes on from CAZCIJ010000111.1 coordinate 4,573, forward strand.
GGAGCACCGGGAGCACGCACGGGCTGACGGCCGTCACCATCCCGGCGATGAACGCGATGCCGACGAGAACGATCACCGGACCCGGGCTGCGTGCGCCACGATCGTCATGCTCTCCCCGACGAGGCCACTAGTGCCGCGTCCGGGGAATACGGTGCGCCCTGGCGGCTGGACGCTGGCGCGTCTGGTTACACGCGAACTCAGTCGCGCCCATATGACCTGCATATGGGCGCTCCCTGCGTCCTTGCGTCGCTTGCTTTTCGCTCGCCAGGATCATCACCCTATTTCCCGGACACGGCACTAGCCGATCACCCGTGGGCCAGAGTAGCGGCTGTTTCTGAACTGATCCTTACGAGGCGAGCGCGCGCTCGAAGCAGACACTCAGCGGATCGTCGACGAACGGCCCGTAGCGCGGGATCCGCCGGTAGCCGGCCGACTCGTAGAGCGCGACGGCCTCGGTTTGGAGCATGCCGGTCTCGAGCTTGACGCGCGCGTACCCGGCCCTGCGGGCGACGTCCTCGAGCGCCTCCAGCACGGCGCGGCCCACGCCGGTGCCCCGGGCTTCGCGCACGACGAACATCCGCTTGATCTCGGCCACGCCGGCCTCGAGCCGGCGGACGCCGCCACAGCCGACCGGGCGGCCGTCGAGCCGCGCGACGAGGAAGGCGCCGCCGCGCGCGAACTCGCTCGCCTCCGGATCGCCGCCCGAGCCGTCGTGCCCGTAGCGGCTCCGCAGCTCGTCCCGCTGGGTCTCGGTCAACGCGCGCGCCGCATCGCTGTCGAACGACTCGGCGCGGATCTCGAGCGACATCTCTCGACTGTACCGGTCGCCCCTGCGACTGTCAGCCGGCGTCCTCGAGCTCCTCGGCTAGCAGGGCGGCCGCAAATGCGCGCCACGCGATCTCGGGCTCGTCGAGCAGCGCGCGCAACGCCTCGTTCACGTGCGCCAGCCCGCGCGTGCGGTCGTAGAGAGACCGCAGCCCGTGCAGCAGCAGCGCGCGCCTGTCCGGCGCGTCGAGGTCGTCGGCCAGCGCGGCGACGGCCCCCCCGCCGAGGTCGAGCCCCCGCGAGGGATCGCCGCCCGCGGCGAGGAGGAGGAGCGACCTGCGCGCCGCGGCTCGCCGCTCCTCATCCGGGATCGTCACCTCGCGCCCGCCTGCGTACGCGAGCGAGACGAGCGCCTGGGAGAGCTCCTCTTCGCCGCCGGCCGCGAGCGTGCGCTCGAGGCGGTCGAGCCAGTCGAGCATCGGCGAAGTGTTCCAGGCGGAAAATAATCTGATATCGTACTATTCCATGGACGGACGCGATGGCTCCCTCGATCGCGGAAACCTCGGCTACCTGCTTGCGAAGGCGTCGCAGCGCTGGAACGAGCTCCTCTACGAGCGCTTCGTGCGCGAGGGCTACGGCGACGTCCGGCCTGCCTACGGCTCCGTCCTCGTACCGCTCTTCGAGCAGGACGGGCTGCGCATGGGCCATCTGGCCGGCCGTGCGCGCCTGTCGAAGCAGACGATGACGACGCTCGTCCGGGTCTGCGAGCGAGAAGGGCTCGTGCGCAGGGAGCGAGAACCGCAGGACGGGCGCGCCTACCGCGTGTCCTTGACCGCGCGCGGCAGGGCCTTCGCCCCTGTTGCCGCGAGCGTCGTCGACGAGATCGACGACCTCACGGCCCAGCGCCTCAATCGTGCAGAGCTGGCCGCGCTCATGCAGAGCCTGAAAGGAGTGATGGAGCTATGACCTCCCGTACAGTGACCGCCGTGCTTCCCGCGCCGAAGCAGCAGGTCTTCGCCTTCCTCTCCGACATCGAGAACCTCCCGCGGTGGGCCACCGAGTTCGCGCGGGAGCTCAAGGTCGTGGACGGCAGGCACAAGGTCGTGAACGGTCTCGGCGAGTTCTTCTTCGAGATCCGCGCGGACGAGGCCACCGGCGTCATCGACATGCTCGCCGGGCCGACTCCGGAGCGGCTGTCGGTCTTTCCCACGCGCGTCGTCGCCCTCGCCGAGGGGCAGAGCGCGTACACGTTCACGATGTTCCAGGAGCCCGGCCTTCCGGACGAGCTCTTCGCGTCCCAGTACCGGTCGCTTCTGCGCGAGTTCGAGAACATCGAGCGCGAGTTCGACCGCTGAGGGTGGCGTGGGCGGCATGAGCGGCTTGCACGTCGTTCTCGGGGCGGGCGGCGGCATCGGCGGCGCCGTCGTCTCGGAGCTCGCAGCCCGCGGACTTGCCGCACGGGCCGTCGGCCGCACCGCGCCGGCCGCCGTTCCCGACGGCGTGGAGACGCTCGCCGCGGATCTCTCGACGCCCGACGGGGCACGCGTGGCCTGCGAGGGCGCCGCCGTCGTCTACCACTGCGCGCAGCCGCCCTACCACCGCTGGGCGCAGGAGCTCATCCCCCTCACCGATACGATCGCCCAGGGCGCAGCCGCCGCGGGCGCGCGGCTCGTCCTCGCCGACAACCTCTACATGTACGGGCCCGTCGAGGGTCCGATGCGCGAGGACACCCCGCAGCGTCCCGTCGGGACGAAGGGCCGCATTCGAGCCGAGATGGCGGCACGGCTGCTGGAGGCGCACGAGGCCGGCCGGCTCGCGGTCGCGATAGGGCGCGCCTCCGACTACTACGGGCCCGGCGGCCCCGACTCGGCGGCAGGGGCCATCATCTTCCGGCCGGCCGTAAGGGGCAAGCGCGCGCGCTGGATCGGCAGCCTCGACGCGCCGCACACGCTCTGCTACCTGCCGGACATCGGACGCGGCCTCGTCACGCTCGGAGAGAGCCCTGAGGCGCTTGGTCAGGTCTGGCATCTGCCCGCAGCCGAGCCGCTGACGGGGCGGCAGTTTCTCGAGCTCGTCTTCGAGGCCGCAGGCCACCGCCCGCGGATCGGGCGGATCCCGCTGCCGCTGCTCCGTCTGGGAGGGATGTTCTCGCCGCTCGTCGGCGAGCTGCGCGAGACCTACTACCAGTTCGACCGGCCCTTCGTCTCCGACGCGTCGAAGTACGGGCGGACCTTCGGGCCCCTGCCGCCGACTTCCCACCGCGAGGGCGTGGCCGCCACCGCCGCCTGGTTCCGCCGGCGAGACGCCGGCTCGTAGGAACCTCGTCCTCTCCGAGACCGACCACCTCGACGCCGTCGAGGCCACCGCGGACGACGTCGCTGCACGCTGCTCGTCGAGTGGATAGCGGCGTTCCTCGAGGAGGCGCTCCAGGGCCGGCCCGCGAGGCTTGCGGAGGAGTACGTCGACGACCGCTTGGCGGAGACGGATGAGAGCGGCCTCTACCTCTGGCTCGATCCCGACCCCGTGGCGCTCGCCGGTTGCGGCTCGCCGACGCCGATGGGCATCCGCGTCGCTCCCGTGTACACGCCGCCGGCGCAGCGCGGCCGCGGGTGCGTCTCGAGCCTGGTCGCGGCCCTCACGGCGAGCCTGCTCGCGTCGGGCTGGTGCTTCCGCTTCCTCTTCACCGACCTGGCGAACCCGGCGTCGGACCGCATCTACGAGCGGATCGGCTACCGGCCGGTGAGCGAGGTCGACGAGATCCGGTTCGGACCGCCTTAGCGGGGTAGCTCGATTCCGGCGCCGCGCTCGCGGGCCCTGGCGGCCACGACGTTCGCGAAGGCGGCGTCGAGCGCTGCGACACCCAGGTTGCAGCAGACCACGCGCTTGGCGGAGTCGCCCCGCCCTAGGGCCTCGCCGATCGCACGGTGAGGCTCGGGCCAGCCCTGGAAGTGGCCCTGCCCCCGGTAGTAGTCGAACTGGGCGACGTCGTCGGACAGGAAGAGCCCCGCGTCGGCGATCGGTCCCACCTGGAGGGACGCGTCGAAGTCGAGGGGTAGCGCGAGGTAGCGGTCGCCGAGCCACTCGCTGGGGATCGGGGGCTCGGGGCGCTCGAGGATCGGCGTGCAGGTGACGACCACCTCCGCCTCTTCGACCGCCTGGCGCGGGCTCGCCACCGGCTCGACCGTGCCGGCGAGATCGTGCACACGGCCCGGGTGCACGTCGTATGCGCCGATGACCGCGTCGCGGTTGAGCGTCGCCAGCACACGCGAGTGGTAGCGGCCCTGCTCGCCGCAGCCGATGATGGCGGCTCGAGCCCAGCCTGGGGGAGCGAAGCGGCGGATGCAGACGCCGCTTCCGGCGGCCGTGCGGGCGGCTGTGATCTCCGCGGCGTCCATCACGGCGCTCGGGAGCCCGGTCTCGGGATCGTTGAGCACGACGAGCCCCGAGACGTACGGCAGGCCGCGCTGCTTGTTGGACGGGTAGCCGGACACCCACTTGAGCGCGGCCACATCGCGATCGGCCAGGTAGGCCGGCATGGCATGGATGAAGGCGTTCTCGCGCGGGTGGATGCCCGGCTTCGGAGGCATCTCCACGCGCCCGGCGGCGAGCACACGGTACGTCTCCTCCGCGAGCTCGACCTGCTCAGGGATCGGCGGCAGGAGGTCGGCCACCTCCTGCCGCGACAGGTAGAGCAGTTCCGTCACCCCTGAAGCCGCGTCCTGCCGGTGCGCTCAGCTCTGGTAGCTCGAGAGGCCGGTCGGCTCGATCTTGTACGTCACCCGCTCCTGGCCCGGCCGGCGCAGCGGGTAGGGCCGTGTCCCCATGTACTTCTCCGCGAGATCGTCGATCATGTCCTCGGCGGGCTGCCCCTCGACGATATCGGCGACCTTGCCCTGGATCTCCACGAACGAGTACGGGTTGTCGGGCAACGTCGAGGAGAGTGCCACGCGCCCGTCACGCCGCATGTGCTTGTCCTTCGCGCGGCCCTTGACGGTGTTGACGATGACGTGCGTGCCGTCCGTGTCGGCCCAGACCGGTGTGGACTGCGGACCCCCGCTCGCCTTGAGCGTGGCGAGGTGCCAGAAGTTCTTGTCCTTGAGCTTGGCCTGCACGTCCGCGGGTAGCGCGATCCCCATCGAGTCCTCCTCGTGGCGGTTTTCGCAGTAGCGTAGTCGTTCGTGCTTCCACTCAGCGGCTATCGGGTCCTTGCCTGCGAGAACGGGCTCGCAGGCCCTCTCTGCTCACGCATCCTCGCCGATTTCGGCGCCGAGGTCATCAAGGTCGAGCGGCCGGGCTGGGGCGACGTCACGCGCGGGTGGGATACCGGCGCCGTCGGTCTCGCCACCGGG
>CAZCIJ010000112.1:0-9656 GCA_964498265.1 uncultured Gaiellales bacterium
GACGTGCTGCTCGCGGAACACCGGGAGGCGTGGGCTCGCCGTCTCGACGGGGCGGACGTCGTCATCGAGGGCGACGCCGAGCTTCAGCGGGCCGTTCGCCTGGCGCTCTTCCAACTCATCGGCTCGGTCGCGAGCGAAGGGGAGGCGGCCGTCGGAGCGCGCGGGATGTCCGGCCCGGCCTACCGCGGCCACGTCTTCTGGGACAGCGACGTCTTCGTCTTGCCGTTCCTCGCCGCGACGCACCCGCCAGCGGCGCGTGCCATGCTCGAGTACCGCGTCCGGCGGCTCCCGGCAGCCCGCGCCGCGGCGCGAATGCTCGGTCGAGCAGGTGCGCGCTTCCCCTGGGAGTCGGCGGGATCCGGCGAGGATGTGACGCCGACCGTGGCTCGCCTCCCGACCGGCCGGACGGTTCGGATCCGCACAGGCGAGCTCGAGGAGCACATCGTCGCCGATGTCGCCTGGGCGGCCGACTGCTACCTCGCCTGGACGGGGGACGAGGACTTCGCCGACGGGGGCGGGCGCGAGCTCCTCGTCGAGACCGCCCGCTACTGGGTTTCCCGGATCCGCCGAGACGGGGAGGGTCGCGGCCATGTCGACGGCGTCATCGGACCGGACGAGTACCACGAGGCGGTGGACGACAACGCGTTCACGAACGTCATGGCCCGTTGGAACCTCCGCCGTGCGGCCGAGCTCGACGGGGCCGGCGACGAACGGGAGAGCTGGCGACGGGCTGCCGCTTCGCTCGTGGACGGTTACGATCCAGCGACGCGTCTCTACGAGCAGTTCGCAGGGTTCTACGGTCTCGAGCCGGTGATCATCGCCGACGTCGCGCCGCGTCGTCCCGTCGCCGCCGAGCTCCTTCTCGGCGCCGAGCGGATCGCCTCGGCCCAGGTGCTGAAGCAAGCCGACGTGTTGATGCTCCACCACCTCCTGCCGGACGAGGTCGTGCCGGGCTCGCTGCTTCCCAACCTCGACTTCTACGAGCCCCGAACCGCGCACGGAAGCTCTCTCTCGCCGGCGGTCCACGCGTCTCTGCTCGCCCGGGCGGGACGCTTCGACGACGCGCTGGCCATGCTCCGCCTTGCGGCGCGGCTCGACCTCGACGACCTGACGGGCAGCACGGCGGGAGGGCTGCATCTCGCGACGATGGGGGGCGTCTGGCAGGCGCTTGTCTCTGGCTTCGCCGGCGTCAGACCGCACGGGCATCGGCTCGTGGTCGACCCGAGGCTGCCCCCGGCGTGGGACGCCCTCGAGCTTCGCCTCAGCTTCCGAGGGCGGCTGCTCAAGCTGCGAATCGAGCCGAAGGGCGTCTCTCTCGAGGCCGCTGGCGCGCTCCTTCGCCGCAGCGACGACGTCTGGGAGGTCGTGCCTTCATGACGACGGTGCTCGCGGCGCTCGACAACAGCCTCGCAGCCCAGCCTGTGCTCGCGACCGCGACCGCGGTCGCCGGCCTGCTCGGCGCAGACGTCGAGGCCGTGCACGTCCGAGTCGACGGGGATCGGCTCGCCCGGGGCGTCGCCGACGCAGCGGGGCTCGAGCTGGTCGAGGCGCGACAGCCGGTCGTCGAGGCGCTCATGGAGGCGAGCGAGCGAGAGGACGTTGCGCTTCTCGCTCTTGGCGCTCGCGGAACGTCCGGGGGACGGCGACCGCTCGGGAGCACGGCGTTCGCCGTCGCGACGAGGCTGACGAAGCCGGTCGTCGTCGTTCCGCCCGACGCTCGCGAGCCGGGCCGGCTCCAGCGTGTGCTCGTGCCGCTCGAGGGCACGCTCTCGAGCTCGCTCGCCCCGCGCGACGTGATCGAGCTCGCCAAGCACGCTCGGCTCGAGGTCGTCGTGCTCCACGTCCATCAGGAACGGCAGCTCCCCGCATTCACCGACCAGCCGCAACACGAGGACCTCGCCTGGACCGAGGAGTTCATCGCCCGCTACTGTCCGTGGGGCCTCGGCGTCGTGCGGCTCGAGGTTCGGGTCGGCAGGTGCGAGGAGATCGTCCCCCGGGTCGCCGAGGAGAGCGAAGCCGATCTCATCGCGCTCGGGTGGGCGCAAGAGCTCGCTGAGGACCGTGCTCGCGTCGTGCGGGCGGCGCTCGCGGCCACGCGGGTCCCGGTGATGCTCATCCCGGTCGACGTCACCGCGGCCCTGAGGTGAGCAGGGCCGGCCGCTCTCGTCGTCCTCGGCCGATCATCCGGCGATCGCGATCGCGACCCCGAAGTAGACGGCGATGGAGAGCAGGTCCTGGATGACGGTGGCGAGCGGTCCCGATCCGAAGGCAGGGTCCAGCCCGAGGTGGGAGAGGACGTACGGCAGGGCCATGGCCACGATCGTTGCGATCGACGCGCTGGCCAGCAGCGCGAGCGAGACGGCGGCTGCGACGGGGAGGTCTCCCCAGACGAGCAGCGCAAACGGCAGGAACAGCGCGGCGAGCAGGCCTCCGACGATGACGCCCGTGGCGATCTCCCGGCTGAAGACGCGCCCGATGGGGACGCCGACGGACATCCCCCTGATGACGACGGTCTCGGTCTGGGTCCCGACCGCATCCGCCATGTAGACGACGGCCGGCACGAAGAACGCGAGCAGCACCTGCGTCTGCAGCTCGTCCTCGAAGGACGAGACGATTCCGGCCGTCGCCATTGCACCTGCGAGCCCGAGCAGGAGCCACGGCAGCCGGTGCCACAGCCGGCGGGACACCGGCTCGTCGGTCGCGCTGACGGCGATCGAGGCTCTCGAGAGGTAGCCGCCCAGGCGGGCCAGGTCTTCCTCGTGCTCGTTGAAGACGACCGTGACGACTCGCCTGGGCGGGATCAGGCCGAGGAACCGCCCGTCCGGGGCGACGACGACGACGCTCCGTCCTCCGGCCCGCGCCGATTGCGCGGCCGCGACCTCGTCGTCGGCGTCCTCCTCGACGGCCGGGGCCGGCTCGGCGAGGTCGCCGAGCGGCGTGTCCGAATCGGCGGCGAGGAGACGCTCGATCGGCACGAGCCCCACCGGCGCGTCCTGCTCGCAGACGACGACCTCGACGGCGCTCTCGAACGTTCCGCCAACGAGCGCCCGGCGCGCGTCCGCCGCTCGGACTCCGGGACCGAAGCGGGGTACGCTCGCCGTCGCGTGGTCGGCTGCGCGCGTGCGTGCGACCCCTCCGGGCTCCCCGGCAGCGGTGCTGACGTCGGACACGCCCTGGAGCATCGCATCGGCAGGGGACGCCTCGATCGGGCGCGCGGCGAGACGCGCGCTGACGGCCTCGCTGCAGGAGTCGCTCCAGCTCTGGGAGAATGGATGGGCCCGAGGACGCGGGCTTGCACGTCGCTCTCTCGTCCAGCCATGGTTCTGCGCCCATGACCAACCGCTCTCTGGCCGCCGTCGTCATGGCCGCCGGCCTCGGCACTCGCATGAGGTCGGCGCGGCCCAAGCATCTCCACGAGCTGCTCGGGCGACGCCTCGTCGACTGGGTGATCGACGCTGCGCTCCCGCTCGGCGCCTCGCCGTTCGTCCTCGTCTGCTCGCCCGACACGAGGGAGGAGCTCGCCGGCGGCGTGCCCGCGGAGGTCGAGCTGGCGGTCCAGGAGCGACCGCTCGGCACGGGTGACGCCGCGGCTGCGGCGAAGCCGCTCCTGAGCGGCTACGAGGGCGATCTCCTCGTTCTGGCAGGGGATACGCCGCTCCTGCGCACGGAGCTGCTCGCCGGTCTGGTCGACGAGCACCAGCGGCGCGCCGCAGACGTGACCGTGCTCTCGTTCGAGCCGCGGGACGCCCGCGCCTACGGCCGGATCATCCGGAACGATGAAGGACAGCTTGCGGCGATCGTCGAGGCGGCCGACGCGACGGCCGAGGAGCTGGCCGTGTCCGAGGTGAACTCCTCGATCTACGTCTTCCGCCTTCCGAAGCTGTGGGACGCCCTCGACGGTCTCACCGCCGCCAACGCACAGGGCGAGCTCTACCTCACCGACGCCGTCAGGCTGCTGGCCGAGGCAGGGCGATCGGCGGTCGTGTATCGAGCGCCCAACCCCTGTGATGTGGAGGGCGTCAACACGCGCGTCGAGCTGGCCTCGTCGGCCGCCGCGCTCCGGGACCGGATTCTGGAGGCGCACATGCTGGAGGGTGTGACGATCGTCGACCCGGGGTCGACGTGGATCGAGCCCGCGGTCGTCATCGAGAGGGACGTCGTCATCCATCCCTTCACCGTGCTCGGCGGCCGCACCGTCGTTCGCAGCGGGGCGGAGGTAGGGCCGCACGCAGTGGTCGTCGATTCGGAGGTCGGGGGCGGAGCGTGCGTCGGTCCCTTCTGCTACCTGCGGCCGGGTACGGTGCTGGAGGACGGTGCGAAGGCCGGGACCTTCGTGGAGATCAAGAACTCCCGCATCGGCCGCGGGGCCAAGGTCCCCCATCAGTCGTACATCGGCGACGCCGACGTGGGGGAGGGGACGAACATCGCCGCCGGGAACATCTCCGCGAACTTCCCCCATCAACCGGGCCGCTCCAAGGGCCGCACGGTCATCGGCCGTAACGTCAGAACCGGCGTTCACAATTCGTTCATCGCTCCGATTACGATTGGCGACGATGCGTGGATCGGCGCGGGCTCGACGATCACGGACGACGTCCCGCCCGGCGCCCTCGCGATCGCGCGCGCTCGCCAGGTGACCAAGGAGGGTCGCGGGGGAGGGAAGCATGAGTGAGCTGACTGTGTTACCGGGTCTGGAGACGATCGAGCGTCAGCGGGCGGCGACCGAGCGCGGGCACTGGCTGGAGCGCACTCCCTCGCCGCGCCTCATGCTCTTCGCGGGCCGGTCGAATCCGGAGCTTGCCCAGCGTATCGCCGACGAGCTCGGGATCGAGCTCGGCGCAGTCGAGCTGAAGACGTTCGCCAACGGGGAAGCCTACTGCCGCTACATGGAGTCCATCCGAGGCGCCGACGTCTTCATCGTCCAGTCGCCGGCCGGTGTCACGACGAACGACCATCTCATGGAGCTCCATCTCATGATCCAGGCGGCGAAGCTCGCCTCGGCCCATCGGATCACGGCTGTGCTCCCCTGGTACCCGTACTCGCGCCAGGACAAGAAGTCGGCGCCGCGCGAGCCGATCACGGCCAAGCTCGTGGCCGAGCAGCTCGAGGTCGCGGGCGCCGACCGCGTGCTCACCATGGACCTGCACGCGGGCCAGATTCAGGCGTTCTTCACCATCCCGGTCGACCACATGACCGCCCTCAAGCTGTTCGCCGACCACTTCCGCGTGCAGGGCCTCTACGGCGAAGGCGTCGTCTCTGTCTCGCCGGACCCGGGTCGCGCGAAGATGGCGCGGAAGTTCGCCGAGCTCCTCGAAGGCGATCTCGCCATCCTCAACAAGCTGCGTCCGGCGCACGACGAGGCCGCGGTGACCGAGGTGATCGGCCACGTGGAGGGCAAGGTGGCGGTGATGACGGACGACATGATCGTGACGGGCGGCACGTTGCTCGCCGGCGCCGCGGCGCTCAAGGAGGCGGGCGCGCCCGCCGTCTACGCGTGCGCCACGCACATCCTCTGCCCGGATCACACGACCGACCGGCTCGCGGCCAGCGGCATCGAGCAGATCGTGGTCACGGACACGGTTCCGGTCAACCCGATCACGAAGCCCGCGAACGTCCAGGTGCTGACGGTGTCCAAGATCCTCGCCGAGTCGATCCGGAACGTCTTCTCCGACGAGTCGGTCTCGGCGATCTTCGCCGGCGAGAACCAGCTCTTCTAGTCAGAACGGCTCAACCAAGCGGCTGGGCCGTTCTTGCTACCCGAATCTGCTACCCCTAGTAGGTGAGCGCAGAACTCGTCGTGCTGCTCGGCGCTGGTGCCTCGGCTGCTGGCGCGGATTACGCCCATAGCGGATTTCACGCGCCGCTTGCGCGCGAACTGTTCGACATCCGCTTTAAGGAGGTACTCGACATTTACCGCCTCGCAGCCCATGCGGCCGAGGACATTCGTCGCGAACTCCGGCGGGGACGCGGTATAGAGGCCATCTTGAGTGAGGACTTCGCGGGCGCGCCACCGGGGTCGCAGCGTCGGAAGCGATACCGCGAGATTCCTCTTTACTTCCAGCACCTCCTCCTGAAGGTGAGTCAGGCTGGTCGAACGGACCCCTGTGGCTACCGACTGCTCATAAACCGAACCCTGGACTTGGAGTCCGTCACCTTCGTGACACTGAACTACGACACCATCCTTGACCGGCTCCTGTTCGAGCACACTACGCTGCCGGGCAGCCGTCCCGCCGACATCGACGACTACATCACTCAGGACGGCTGGTCTCTTATCAAACTTCACGGCTCAGTCGATTGGGCGCGCAAAGTCGAGCTTCCGCTCCCCGATCCAGGCGAAGGCCGCGAGGTACTTGGAACCCGGTGGTACCACCTCGCGGGCCAGGAGCTCGACGCACACCTCGGCCCAATCGTGTCGCGAGCAGCCCAGCTCGAGCCGGGTTTCGGGACGGGTTTCGAGGCGGGTCTCGACCTGTTTCGCTGCTCGGACGGGGCCCTGTGGTATCCGGCCCTCACTGTGCCTTCTTGGCTCTGACGACGAACTCAACTGCCCGCCCAAACATCTTGCTTTCCTCAAAGCGAGGCTGGAAGGATGCGATCGCTTCGATCTGCTCGTCATCGGCTATAGCGCGTGCGATGTCGCCGTCCTCAAGATCCTCAAGGAGTGCGGTAGCCGATGCCGCTCGCTTTTCGTGGTCAACACTGATCACGACGCCGCAGAGCGGATAGCAGATCAGATCATTCGATCCGCGAAGCTCAAGCCGAGCCAGCGCAGCATGGCGCCCGGCGACTTCTCCGAGTGGGTGGGAGACTCGCAGGACGGGATGGATCGCTACTTCAAGGAGATAATCTCGACCGGATGAGTGCCGTCGGCTCACCGACGCCGCCGCCTCTCGCACCGTTCAGCCACCTCATCGCTATGGGCTGCTGAGACACGTTGGTTCCGGCAGCTGCGGGCCGTTCGGCCGCTTGGGGATTCCGACCTCGCGCTGGCGCAGCGCCTTATCGTGCCGATGGCAGGGCTGCCGTGCGACCGCCTCGCGATTGCAGCCGTGCTCGGTGCAGTTCACCCGCGACGCGCGAGCCGCCCGCATCGCGCCCGCAGCGTGGTACCCGCCTTTTTGCTATCCGGCCATCAAGCTACCATTCATTTGCAGATGATCCTAGATGCACAGACAAGCGAGCGGCTCGTCAGCGTCGGCCGGATTGCCCGCGAGCTCGACGTCAGCACCGGCACGTTGCGGCGATGGATCAGAGAAAAGTCGAGGAGGACTGAACCGTGAAACACTCTCTGACCAAGGACCCCATCGCCAGCTTCACGCGCCCGCCGCACGCCCCGGAGCCCGTCGCGAAGGCGCTCGACCGCTTCGACTCCACCGCGACCCGCTGGGCCGCCGCGAAGGAGGAGCTCCGCGAGCAGCGCGAGGAGCTCGCCCGGGCCGAGGCCGACGATCTTCGCGAGGTCGCCGACCTCCTCGCCGAAGGCAAGCCCGCGCCGAAAGACACGACGCGTCGGCAGCGCGAGGTTCGCACCCGGATCGGCCGCCTCGAGCAGGAGCACAAGGCGCTCGGCGTCGCGCTCGATGAGGTCGGCAATGAGCTCGTCGCGGAGGTCGCCGCGGTCCGGCCCGAGTGGATCGACGCGCTCGAGCAGGCCGAGGCCGAGGTCAGCGCACGCTACGCCGCTGCGCTCTCCGAGGCGACGGACGCGCTCCGGGACCTCACCGCGGCTCGTGCCGCGGCTGGCTGGCTCCGCCGCTTCAAGGCGAACGAGGCTCGGCTCGGCCTCGTGGCCGGCTTCCAGGGCGGCAGGGCATGGGTCGAGCACCGCACGCCGGGGCCGCTGCGCGGGCGGCACGATGTGGCCGAGCTCCTGAAGATCGCCGGCCTCGCCGTCGAGGAGCCCGCGCCCGAGCCGAGGCCGAGGGCCGCCGGGCGCTCGAGCGGAAAGACGCAGGCGGTGATCGCATGACCGATCAGCCGATCACCCGCGCCGAGCTCGAGGGCATGACGCCCGAGCAGGTCGTCGAGCTCGGGCGAGCAGGGGGGCTCGGCCGAGGGTCAGGGAGCGGGGCACCCGGAGGCGGCGGGGCACCCGGGGGCGGCGGAGGGGCCGACCAGGGCGCACGCGGCGGGCCGCCCACAGGGCAGTTGAGTCGCGGGGACTTGCAGCACATGGCGCCGCAGGAGATCGTCGAGGCCGCACGCGAAGGCCGTCTCGATCGGCTCGCGGGCCGGTGAGAGATTCGGCGGGCGCGGCACGTCCAGCCATCGACAGCCAGCGTGCCGAACGAGCCTGCGCAGCCGTCGTCGACCCGGTGGGACTCGGCCCGTCGAGGGTGGGGGTATGACCACTAGAGCGGCAGCCTTCTAGACCGCTGGGTCAGCCGAGCGAAGAGAATTTTCGGTGACGAGCAGCAGCCGCGTAGCCTTCCTTCAACGCGCGCTGGTCTGTCGCGCTAGCGGATGCGGGTGCGGGCGCCGTTGTCGCGCTCGTTCGTCTCCAGGATCCGCTTGGTGGGGTCGGCTCTGACGCCGACCCAGTTGCCGATCACGCTCTCAGGGCCGTTGAAGGTGAGGTGGAAGGTGCGCACGCGCTTGCCGTGCGCCCGCACGCGGCCTTGCTTGACCACGTCGAGGGAGGGGATGCGTAGGCGCACGAGGAACCAGCGGTTCACAAGCCGCGGCTTGCTGATGAAAACGCGCACGGTCACCCTGACCGTCCCGTCGTCCCAGCGGGCGGCCACGGCCACGCCCAGGTTGGGCATGCGTGCCCTGCCCACCGCCGGCCCGCCATCCCCACCCGAGGCAGGAGCAAGCGGTGGCGTGCTCTGCTGGGCGGGCGTGCCGCCGCAGGCGTTGTAGAGCGGGTCGCACGGGCCTGGAACGGAGATGCCGCCCGTGTAGGTGAAGGGGAGCGGGTTGCTTGCCCCGCCCGGGCCGACGACCACCACCGGCACCGTCAGCGCAGCCCCCTGCGGTGCCCGTGCTGGGGCGCCCAAAGCCGGCGGCTGCGCCGGCGCGACCGCCGTGATCTGCGTGTCCGAGACGACCGTGAACGCGGCCTCGACCTCGCCGAACAGCACCGCGGTCGCATCGGTGAAGCCCGAGCCCAGGATCGTCACCGCCGTCCCCGCCGGCCCCAAGGTAGGGCTGAGCGAGGACAGCACCGGCGCCGCCGACGGCTCTGCCCAGCTGATCGTCACCCATCCGTCCCCCGGCGAAGCCGCAAGCCCCTCCGTGAAGTTCGTCACACCGACGGCCGCGTGGTTCGACCCGCCGCCACCGCCGCACCCAGGAGTGTCCGCGGCGCCGCCTCCGCCGCCCCACCAGCCCGAGCCGCCACCTCCGCCGCCGGACGTCGCTCCACCGGGGCCTCCGCCCGCGCCGCCCAGCCCGAATCCGCCCGCGCTGCCGGAAAGAACGCCTACGCCACCGGGGCCGGGGCCACCCGCCGTGCCCGCGCCGCCGCCGCAGGCGCCGAGCTGGCCCGCGCTCGTCGCGTCACCGCCGTCGCCGCCAGCGCTCTGATTACCGCTCGCGCCGCCGCCGCCGCCGCCGCCCGCTGCCACGATCACCCGGGAGGAGAGATCGAGCTCCAACGTGCGCACGTCCGAGGAACCGCCGCCGCCGCCGCCGCCAGCGCTCTGAACACCGCTCGC
>CAZCIJ010000113.1:0-9529 GCA_964498265.1 uncultured Gaiellales bacterium
CGCGATGCCGGGCTTCGGCGAGGCGGCCAGCGCCGACGTGGCCGCAGGTCCTTCGTGCTGCGCGCCTCCAGGCCCCTTGCATCGAGCCGGGCGAGCTCACCCTGGGGAGCGACAACGGCTCGGCCTTCACCATGCTCGCTTCCGCGCCAGGCTTGCCGAGCTCGCGATCCGCCATCGCCGCGGCGGCTACCGCGACCCCGAGAGCCAAGCGTTCATGGAGAGTTGGTACGGGAAACAGAAGACCGAGGCCTGACATGTCAACGCCGGCGGGGAGCAGGTCACTTACGCCAGACCCTCGGCGGCGACCTGTCCTTGTGCCCCGTCGAGTCAACGTCGAGGAGCGATCGGTAAGGTGGAGCCGCATCCCGAGTTTCTGCATGGCCTGACCGAGCTTCGTGTCTCGATCGAGTCGAGGGGCGCGCGCTCTGCCGCCGAGCGTGCGAGCAGTTGGAGGGCGATCATGGAGCAGCGCTCCTCCGCCCCTCGGGAGCAGTGAACGAGAACCAGCGGCGGCAGCTGTACGGTCGGGCCCGTGATGGATCAGGATGAATCCAAGTTGCTCACGCCGGAGACCGTCGGTCCGTACCTTGTCGCACGCGGGCTCGTCGACGGGCAGGCGAAGATCATGGCCGTCGAGCTCGGGTGGGGCGTGTCGAATGTGGTTCTCGCGGTCGAGGGGGACGGCTTTCGAGCCGTCGTCAAGCAGGCACTGCCGCGATTGCGCGTGGCGGAGGAGTGGACCGCGAAGCGCCAGCGGGCACTGACGGAGGCCGAGGCGCTCCGGTTCGTGGACGGGATCCGGCCAAGCTTCGTTCCCGCCGTTCTCGACGTCGACGCTGACGCATGTGCGATCGTCATCGCCCGGGCGCCGTCCTCGTGGCGCAACTGGAAAGAGATCTTGATCTCGGGCGATGCCGATCCGACCGTGGCCCAGCGACTTGGCGAGCTCCTCGGGTCGTGGCATCGCGAGACCGAGGACGACCCGAAGATCGCCGAGCGCTTCGGCGACACGGAGGCGTTCGTGCAGCTTCGGATCGACCCCTATCACCGCACCGTCATGCGGCGCTGGCCCAACCTCGGGCGCGCCATAGGCTCGTTTGTGGAGGAGATGCTCGACACACGACGGTGCCTCGTGCACGGAGACTTCTCACCCAAGAACGTCCTCCTCGGCGAGGACGGCCTGTGGGTGCTCGACTTCGAGGTCGCCCACAACGGCGACCCCGTCTTCGATCTTGCGTTCATGCTGAACCACCTCATGCTCAAGGCGATCCACCGGCCGGCGAACCTCCAGGACTACCGCGCCTGCGCCGACACCTTTCTAGCCAGCTACGGCCGTGAGGCCGAGCCCGAGTACCTACTCGGTCACGTCGGCTGCCTGATGCTCGCGCGCGTCGACGGCAAGTCGCCCGCCGAGTATCTGCGCGAGCCCGAGCGCTTGCAGGCGCGGGCATTCGGTGCACACCTGGTGCTCGATCCGCCCGGCTCACCTGAGAAGGCGTGGGTGCTCCTCCACGAGGTGATCCGCTGACGGGCACGGCAATTGCCGGCGTGTTCGCGTGGGAGGCGCTCGACTCCCGCGGGAGCCCAACCGTCGCCTGCGAGGTGCAACTTGCGAACGGCTCGCGGGGCCAGGCAACCGTGCCGTCGGGCGCGTCGACCGGTTCATACGAGGCGCACGAGCTCCGCGACGGCGGTGAGCGATATGGCGCCCGCGGCGTGCGCGGAGCGGTCCGGAGCGTCAACGAGATGCTGGCACCCACCCTCGCCGGTCTAGACGCCATCGACCAGAACGAGCTCGACCGGACACTGCAGGAGCTCGACGGCACTCGGGAGCTTCGGCGGCTTGGAGCGAACGCGATCCTCGCCGTGTCGATCGCCTCCGCGATCGCTGCGGCGGAGGCGAGGGGGCTCATGCTGTGGCGAACGCTCACGGGCGACAAGGAGGGGCCGCTGCTGCCGCTGCCGATGGTGAACGTCATCTCCGGCGGCGCACACGCGCGGGGCGCAGGCGTCGACATCCAGGACTTCCTCGTCGTGCCAGTCGGTGCCGCGAGCTTCGGCGAGGCGCTCGAGTGGGCTTGGCGCGTGCGCCGCGCGACGGAGGAGCTCGCCGCCGACCGCGGGTTCCCGTCCTCGCTCGTCGCCGATGAGGGCGGCCTGGGACTCGCGCTGCGCTCGAACCGGGAGGGCCTCGAGCTGCTGACAACAGGCATCGAGCACGCCGGGCTCGAGCCGGGCGAGCAGTGCGCAATCGCGGTCGACGTGGCCGCGACCCAGCTCGCCAGAGAGGGGAGCTACCTTCTCGCCACGGAAGGCCGGACACTCGACGGCGGCGAGCTCATCGGCGAGCTCGCGTCTTGGTGCGCCGATCATCCAATCGTCTCGCTCGAGGACCCCCTCGCCGAGGACGACTGGAATGGCTGGATAGAGGCGACCCGCCGCCTCGGCCACCGAACTCAGCTGCTCGGCGACGACGTCTTCGTCACGGACATGCTCAGGCTCGAGCGCGGTATCGCCGAGCTCGTGGCGAACGCGATCCTCGTCAAGCCGAATCAGGTCGGGACCCTCACGGGGGCACGACGCGCGCTCGAGCGGGCGCGAGCGGCAGGGTACGCGACGGTCGTCTCCGCGCGCTCCGGCGACACCGAAGACGCCTGGCTCGCCGATCTCGCCGTCGGCTGGCGCGCCGGTCAGATCAAGGTCGGCTCGACGACCCGCTCCGAGCGCACCGCCAAATGGAACCGGCTGCTGCGGATCGAGGCGCAGGCGGGAGACCGCGCACGCTTTGCCGGACGAGGGGGGCTGGCGCCGCTCAACTGACCGGCCACCCATGGCCAGTCTGATGGAGCGTGCGGGATTCGAACCCACGACCTCCGGTTTGAACGGCCGAATCGATGGCCTTCTGTTTGGCCATGAATCTCTTGAAGGGTTGCGGATGCCGGCGCGTGTCCGCGCGTGACGCCTGTCAGTTCCCCCCGCTGCGCCTACAGCTTCGACAGCGGCAGACCGAGAGTGACCCAGTCGTGGATCCCGCCCCGATAGTAGAGCAGGGCCGAGGCGGGATGGCCGGCAGCGAGCAGCGCCTCGACCGCCTTCGGGCTGGCCGTGCACTGCGGGCCGTTACAGAAGAACACCGTGGGCCCGTCGCGATCGAGCTCCTGGCGGCGAGCGACGACGTCCTGGTGCGGGATCGCGCGCGCGCCAGGAATCGTCCCCTCCGCGACGTAGCGCGGCTGCCGGCAGTCCACGAGAGCGCCACCCAACCGCACGTGCTCGAGCAGCTCCAGCTCCCCGACCGTTCGCACCCCGGGCGCCAAGATCATCGGCGCGATCGATCCCCAGGTCGCGTCCACGGTGAACAGACCCGGCTCTCCATCGACTGGTTGGGGAATGCGCTGAGGCTGCGGTCGGCGCGGAAGCCTCTGAAGCTCGTTTGAACGGAGTCGGTTGAGTGGCGCGCGACTCACTCCGATGCCTCGTCGAGCAGCCAGGATGCCCGTGCCAGGTCAGTGAGACTACATGGTCGGCTGCCCGGTCGGGTGCCGCCTTACCGTGGAAAGGGGGGAACCTCGCGCGGGAGACCGCCGGGGTGGCGACACGTACACCGCGCGCGCGCGCGCCTTAGCCTTGATCGACCGGGACATCGATCCACAAGCTGCGCCGGGCGATGGTGCGCCCCGACCGCGACCAACTCGGCGGTGCGGGCGCCACCGTCGAGTTCGATCAGACGATGCGCGAGAGAGGCGAGAACTGTCCTCGAGAATCCAATTGGATTGAACGAGGCCTGGGGCCGCGAGCTGGCCCGCTTCCTCGACGACCCGAGCACCACTGCCGCTCAGCTGTCGGGTGCGGCTAGCCACACAGCGGCTCGCCGGCCACCACGAGTACTCGACACTTGCCAGCACGATCCCCGCGAGGCCCTAAAGCTGGGAACCTCTCCCAGTCAAGAGACCAAAGGAGCCCTGAGCACCGATGTTCGCCCGCCTTGAACGATCGCAGTCGTCGCATCGACGGAACTACTACCCGCACGAGTACGCGAGCAAGCTGCCGCGCCGCCGTGGCAACCCCAACGGGTTCGTCGCGCAGAGACTCGCTCCCAACACCTCAGCGGCCTGGTTCCGGCTCGTCTGAGCGCCCACCTAGAGTGGACTTTCACCGAGTGGTCCCGACAGCCTCGACCCGCTTGCGCACCTCCCGGCTCAGCTTGATCATCGCTCCTCGTTCCGCACCGCTCTTCAATCGACCTTGTTGTAGTCCCAGGTGAGCCACGCGGTCGGCGTGATCGTGACGATCGTGCGCCCCTCTGCCATGATCGGCTCGAGGTAGCGGTCGGCGTCCTCGGGCCCGAGCGCCTTGGTGAGCACGGCGTGGGTGACCTCGCGGATGAGGTCGGCATCCTGGGAAAGCTCTGCGGTCCCGCGCGCCATGATCGCCCACGCGCCAGCCTCCAAGCCCTTCTCGAGGCGAGGATCCCGGTCGACGAGGATGGTCACACGGGGTTCCCGGGCGAGGTTCCTCAGGTGGACGCGCCCAGCGCCGAGCGTCAGGCGGAAGCGCTCGCCGTCCCAGTCGAACCAGATCGGGGTGAGATGAATCATCCCGTCCGCCCGGTACGTCGCGAGGTGGGCGCCCGCGTGGGCGCGCAAGCGCTCGTCGACCTCCTCCCTCGTGAGCGCGTTCTCTGGCGTCGCTGTCGACTTCGAGCTCATCGCTGCCTCCTCAGTCCGCGGGAGCAAGAGCCTAGCGCCCGCGCCCGGTACTGTGAGCACGACGCTACAGTCGGCCAAGACGAAGCCGCGCGAGGCGACCCGCCGCCGATAGGGCGCTGGGCCTTCTCACTGTCAGGGAAGCCGAGGTGGGTGTCATCACGCCGGCCATGAATCGGAGCGCCCTGCTATCTGGCCATTCAGGCGAGCTCACGCGCTCGGGTGGCGCGCGGTCGCCAGCGGCTGCCCGCGAAAGAACGCTGGGGTTCAGCGGGGCGTCGAGCTGCGGGGTCTCGGGGTTTGTCGGCTGCTGCGACCGAGCGCGGTGAGGAACATGACGCTCTTTCCGTGTGCGTGGGGGGAGAAGAACTCTGTGACTTCGTCGTCGAGGAAGGTGAGTCCGGTGGCGCCGAAACGGAGTGCGTAGGCGGTGAGGTAGAGGCGGCCGCCGACGATTCCTCCCTCGAGCTGGGCGGCGCGGTAGCCGCGGTTCCCGAAGCGGGCGAGCACGGGGTCGAGATCGGTGAGGCAGTAGACGTTCGCTGCTGCGGCCGCTGGAAGCTGTTGGAAGAGGCCGAGTCGGCCCGCGATGGTGCGAGCGTCGCCTTCCTTGAGCAGCTCGAGTGCCTGCTCGGCGCGGCGGAGGTAGTAGGCGCCGGGCGGCAGATCCTTCACGGCCTGTGCGATCACGTAGACGTCGAGCAGGCTCGAGTCCGGGCCTTGCGTGAAGTCGGTTGGGATCGGGGCGGTGGCGAGAGCAAGTGCGGTGGAGAGCTCTTCGAAGGTGAGCGAGCGTGAGGCGTCGAAGCGACGCGTCGAACCCCGGCGGAGGATGACGCTCTCGAGCGGCTCGGTTGGCCAGTCTGCCTGCGCGAGCGGGCGCAGGGGGAAGAGCTCACCGGAAGGGTCTGGTTTCGGGCGCGAGGGGAGGCCGCCGCGCCACCGGGCGACGTCGTCCCCGTGTTCGAGGCTCGAGGCGCGGTGGATCTCCCGTATCGCCGGGTAGTCGATCTCCGTTCGAGACAGCGGCTCGGTCTCGAGGTCTAGCGAGGAAGCATCTGGCGCGGGCGCTGGCGGCCCGGCGCTTCTCCCGAGCGCGACGAGGGTGAGAGCCCCTTCCCGGGAGGGGTCGAGTCCGAGCAGGCGCTCGACGTCGTGGTCGGCGAAGCCTGCGAGGATCCTGGGCGCGAGCCCGCGGGCGGCGGCTACGGCGAGCAGGTTCGCGTGGAGGGTGCCGCCGTCCCAGAAGGCGTGGCGGTAGGCTCGTTCTCGGTACTTCCAGGCGTTGCGCCAGTACGTCGCGGCGCTCGCGACGACGACGGGCGCCTGAGACAGCGACGGCTCGCCGCCGGCAGCCTCGACGAACGCGCCGCGGTAGTCACCGAGACGTAGCCGCCCAAGCGCGAAGTTGTGCGGGCCGAAGTGGTAGACGCCCGCCGGAAGATCGGGAAGGTCCTGGCAGGCGAGGTAGAGGTCGACGTGGTAGAGAGCCCCGGTGTTCGGCGCCGCCCGGAAGTAGACGTCGCCGTCGGGGGAGCGCCTGACCTTCGTGATCCCGGCCGAGTAGTAGAGCACGCGCGCGAGCTCTTGGAGAGCCGGCAGCTGCTCGCTTGGCTCGGTCTCTCGCTCGACCAACGAGATGGCGCGGAGCGCCGAAACGGTTCCGGGCTCAAGCGTACGAGGGAGAGGGATCGTCTCGAGCTTGCGGTAGAGCTTGAACGGGAGCGGCCGGTTGTCCCACTCAAGCTGGTGCGGGCTCGCGCGCAGCCGCTGCTCGGAGTGCTTCGTCCGCTCGTGGTAGCCGCGAGCGACCGCAACGCTCTCGTTCCCCACCCGGCCACTGTAGTGCCCGCACCGCGAGCCGGCGACCGGCACAGACCGATGGCTCCCTCAGCAGACCGCGGTGGATCCTGACCGCGCTTTCGCTGGCATCCCGCCGTGGTGGTCGCACGGATTGGCCTCAGCTGGCCAACCGACGCCGCCGGAACCCTGCTCGTGGCCCACCCGTGCGGCTTCGGACCGGTTGGCCACTACAGTGGCCAATGCAAACGCAGGGCTGGCGCGCGGCCGTTGGGGGGCCGTGTGAGAAGGGAGGCGGCGACGCGAGCCCGGTGATGCGGTCTTGACCACGGTGCCGTCAACGGTCGACGACTAGGCGCCTGCCTCGCGATGGGCGGCTGCGGCGGCGGCGGTGCGGGTGTGGACGCCGAGCTTGTCGTAGATGCGCTCGAGGTACTTCTTGACCGTGACCGACTGGACGTCCAGGCGGGCGGCGATCTCCTTGTTCGTGTGGCCCTCGGCGAGGAGCGCGAGCACTTCCCGCTCCCGCCGGGCGAGCCCGAGCGGGCGCAGTGTCTCGGGCGCGAGCCGCGGCTCGCGCAGCGGGCGCAAGCCGACGACTGTCGGGGCGAGGAAGCGTGCCTCGACGGTGCGGCCATTGTGCGTCGTGAGGAGCGGCTCGGCTGGGAGGGGCGCGCGCCTGCGGGTGCGGTCGATCCAGGCGAGGAGCTGCTCCCCTCCGGGGCCGAACGCGGCCACGAGCTCGCGGGCGCGCGGGGTGAGCGTGAGCGGCTCGCCGAGCATCCCGACAACGAGCATCTCCCGCGAGGGTCCCTCTCCCTCGGCGAGCGCGGTGAGGGCGGCGCGGGCCTGGACGTTGCGGTAGGCGTTCGTTAGGTGCGGGCGAAGGAGGTCGAGGAGCGCCCGGTCGCGTACGGAGAAGTCGCGTCCGCAGCGGTGGAGCACGATCCCGACGAGCAGCGGCGCTGGCGCCGGCAGTACCGCGACCATCTGCCGCTCGATCCCGAACGGCCGGAAGAGGCCGTTCCAGAGCGCGGTCGCGTGCAGGCGGCGCCGGGTGACGAAGTCCGACCACGTGTGCGCGCTCCCGTCGCGCGTGCGAGCCGTGTAGACGACCAGCGGGTTGTCGTCCATGTGGCGCTCGAGGATCGCTCTCGCCTCGGGCACGGTGCCCTCCAGGTCGACGTCGGCGACGAAGCAGGCCCGGCGCAGTTCGGGGTTGACCTCGTTGAAGGCAACGACGTCGGCCGCGATCGCCTCGCCGAGCCCGTGGAGCAGCGTCTCGGCGAACTCGTCGAGGTCGCCCGCGCCCCCGATCTTCTCGAGGAAGTCGAGACCGGCACGGAGATCTGCCTGCCGCAGGTGCTCCATTTCCGGGGAAGGCCAGTGTACGCCGAATGGCGACTTGTTTCCAGGAGCCGGGTGGAGTTCCATCGGAGTGGTCTCGGCGAACCGATGGACCGCGTCGTGCGAGCTGCGGCTGTCAAGCAAGCGCCAGGAAGGAGGAATGGACGATGCCGACCCCACATCTGCTGAGGACGAGGTGGCGCCTGCTGCTGCTCCTCCTGCTCGTGGGCGCGCTGGCGCTGGCAGGCGCGAGCCAGGGCGCCGAGCCCGCGCGGGGCGTCGTCGTCGTCGGCCCCGTCGTGGGCGTCAGCCCCACCAGCGGCGCCGCGGGGGACCCGGTGCAGCTGTCCGGCGCTGGCTTCACGCCCGACGCAACCCTGGCCGCGCACTTCTTCTCGCCCTCCACGGGACTCCAACCGCTTGGCATGTTCCCGGCGGGCGCGGATGGGATGTTCACCTTCGACACGTCCGTGCCGGCCAACGCTCAGCCCGGGGAGACAGCGGCCTTCGGCGTCGAGAACGCCGACGACCCTGGGGAGGCGGCGAGCGTCCCCTTCGAGGTGACCGGCGAGATCGGCGACGAGGAGCCGAAGAAACCCGAGTTCTGCAAGGTGACGATCACGCTCGTGAGCGTAAGATTGACATCGAACGAGCTCTCCGACGGGACCGTCTTTCCCGTCACCGTTCAGACATTGCCGGCCAGCGAGGCGCCTGGCGCGAGCGTCGACGTGGAGCCGGTCGTGGGTGGCGAAGAGACCGCGGTGGGCGAGGTCGCCCGGGAGTACTTCGTGCCCAAGCCGGCATTTCCGCACCGCGTCCTGATCTCGGCGCAGATCCCCTACCTTCTCAGCGGTTTCTTTGGGCTCATTACGGTGAAGAGAACCTTCGTCAGCGACCCGGCGAAGAGAATCGTTGTCTGCCCCGATAGCCAGGACGTCGAGGTGATTGTGGAGGCAACTACTCCTGCTCTGCTGGGGGCGCGGCGGGGGGAGACCTACACGCTGAAGTACCACGTGGAGGTGACCGAGGTCGACGCCCAGTAGGCGCCCGCAACGGGCGTCCGTCCTGCTCGCGACCGTCAGGAACCGACTCGGCCAGCCTCTACACGGCCTCACGGTCCGTGCCCGCGGGGTCGGTCTCGACCTGCGCGCCAGGACCGACCGCAGCGGCGTCGCCCGCTTCCGGGCGCAGATCGACGGCGGCGCACGGCACCCAGCCGCGGCCACCGTTCGGCCGCCCGGGCAGGCTCAGCCTAGGCGAATGCCGCTTCCCGCCAGCGGGCGGCGAGCGCGTAGATGACGATGACGTCGAGCGCGATGATGACGATCGACCAGAGCGGAAAGGCGGGTATTTCTCGCCGGCTGCGAGCAGGGCTGGGAACCGCCGTTCTCGCCGTTCGACCGCCGTGTGCGGCGGCGACGAAATCGCCGAACGCGGCGCCGGCAAGCCCATGGGCGGGTTCGTATCGGCTGGCTACGGCCAGCGGGGGTCAGGTTCGTCTCGCGCGCCGATAGAAGCTTGTTCGTCCACATTCGCGTCCGGTGGGCGCGCTGTCGGGATGCCCGTGGCGGCGTCGGGCGTGTGAGCAGCCGCGGGTGCCTCACGGCTTGACGGGGATTGCGCGGGGCATGGCGAGCAGCGCGCGCCAGATCGAGGCGAAGCGAAACGGGAGCTCG
>CAZCIJ010000114.1:0-9521 GCA_964498265.1 uncultured Gaiellales bacterium
CGGACACCCACGTAGGAGACGAGAACAGCCACCGGGCGCGCGATGAGAAGGGCGAAGGCGATGAAACCGAGGAGCGCAAGGGTGCTGCCGGACCAGCCCGTGGCGACGACCAGCGCTCCGAAGACGAAGAACGTCACAACTTGGAAGACCGCGCTTACCCCCTCGTTGAACTCGCCGAAGGCCACTGGGATCTCATGGCGGGTGAGCGCCAGGGCGATACCGGCCACGAACGCGGCGATGAGTCCATTTCCGTAGGTGAAGTCAGCGAGGCCGAAGGCTGCGAAGCCGAGACCGAGCGCGTAGATTCCCTCATACTTCGACCTCATGCCTCCGCCGGGCAGAAACGGCAGGAGCCGTCCCGCGGCGAGGGCGAGCACCAGACCGATCGCGGCGCCGACGGCAGCCTCCCCCAGAACACGCACCCCCTCGCGCCACGGCTCGCCGTCCGGTGAGGACGCGGCGAGGAAGAAGAGAACGAACGGGAGTGCGAGCCCGTCGTTCAGGCCGGACTCAAGGTTGAGCGTATGCCGGATCAGGCGGGGGACGCGCCGGGTCGTGATGACCGCGGATGTGATGACCGGATCGGTCGGCGAGAGCACGGCGCCAAGAACGAACGCCTCGGCCCACGTGAGGTCAGGGAAGAGGAGTTTGCCTGCCAGTGCGAGGAGAACAAGCGTGATCGGCATCGCGACCACGAGGGCGCGGGCCGGCGGACCCCAATGCTTGCGCAGCAGCTCGTCCTAGACGAAGAGCCCGTCAGAGAACAGGGTCAGGATGAGCGCCAGCTCCACAAGGATGACGACGATCTCGGCGCCAGGGTCGGCCGTGACCACGCCCGCGAAGGCAAGCGTGATCCCGGCGACGACGGAGAGCACCGAGATCGAGAGCACGGTTCCGTGCAGCCAGCCCGAGAGGGCAGCCGCCGTGCTGAGAAGAAGGCCCAGGATCAGGAGTGCTTCGCCGAAGCCGATATCCATCGGGCCGAGCCTAGAGAAAAGGCGTCTCGATCTCCTGCGCCGCCACCATTGAACGCGGTACGCAGCCGAGCTGGGCGGACTGGGGTGCGTAGGGATGGGGTGGCGCCGGGGCGGTGCGGCAAAGCCCCGGCGCCGGTCTGCGTCAGGTCTGCGTCGGCTGGGGTCTGCCCCGGGCGAGGCTCTACTAGAAGGCGGCGAAGAACCGAAGAGACGGTTTCACCACGAGGTCAATTCTGGTCCGTCTGTTCGACAGGATCCCCGTCCGCCCAGAAAGCCGCTGAGCGCCAATGCCAGCACGTCGGCCGTGATCTCAAGCCCGCATCCGCCGATGTGCAGCGGAGGGTTGGCAAACTTGGCAAACTCGATTCTTCGGGGTATTCCTGGGACACGCTCCTGGCCTTCAACGCGACCGCGATGCTTTGCGAGCGAGCGAGAGATGGGAGTAGCTGACAAACGAGCCATGACCGAGGCTGAGCTGATCGAGCGCGCGGAGGCGCTCGTCCCGCTGGTGCGGGAGCAGGCCGACGCCGCCGAGGCGAAGGGCATGCTGACCGACGAGGTGATCGAGGCCTACCGCGACGCCGAGCTCGTCGGGGTGTGGACGCCGCGCTCTGTCGGCGGGCACGAGTTCGGGCCGGTCACCGGCGCGCGCATCATCGAGCTCCTCGCGCACGCCGATTCCTCGAGCGGCTGGGTGTACTTCGTGCAGGCGGTGATCGCCGCCACCTCGGGCGCGTACCTGGGCGACGAGGCCGTCGCCGAGATGTACGCCGGCGGACGGATGCCGCTCGTGGCCGGTCACGGGACGCGGCCGGGGATGGCCGTCCGCCACGGCGGCGGCTACCTGCTCAGCGGCGCCTGGAGCTTCGCCTCCGGCATCAAGCATGCCTCGTGGACGCACAGCCTGGCTCAGGTCGAGGGCACCAACGAGTTCCGGATCTTCACCGGTCGCGTCGAGGACGCGAAGCTCCATTGGGACAGCTGGAACACGCTCGGCCTGCGCGCCACCGGCAGCATCGACTACTCGATGGACGGGGTCTTCGTCCCGGAGGCGTTCACGCACCCCGCCGACGTGCACGCCTCCCCGCGCGGCGGGCCGTACTACAAGCTCGGGATCATCGGCATCATCAGCTCCGGCCACGCCACCTGGGCGCTGGGAACGGTGCGGCGGATGCTCGACGAGCTGAGGTCGTACGTCGCGGCGAGGCGGGGTCGCGCCGGAGCGCAGGCAGAGAATCCGGCCTTCCTCCAGCAGCTGAGCGACGCCGAGGGCAAGCTCCGCGCCGCCCGCGCGCTGGTCTACGCGACCTGGAACGACATCGAGGAGACGCTGAACCGGGGCGACGACCTCAGCAAGGACCAGGAGACGGGCTACCGGCTGGCGCTGGCCCATACGACATGGGCCTGCGTGGACGTGGCGAGCTGGGCCTTCGACGCCACCGCGACGGTAGCCATCCACCCGAGCGTGATCCAGCGGCACTTCCGCGACATGAAGACAGGCGCGCAGCACATCACCTCTGCGCCGCTCGTGCGCCAGAACACGGGCCGGATGCTCGCCGGGGAGGACGGACGCAAGCGCTGGTCGTTCCTCGACCTCGTCGACGAGGAGGGCGAGGAGGCATGAGCCAGACGACGGCGGCGCCGACAGAGGTCGAGGTCGAGCGGCCCGGCGAGGGGGAGGATGCCGACCGCGACGTCCCCTGGATCGTGATCGTGTGGAACGACCCGATCAACCTGATGTCGTACGTGACGCTCGTGTTCCAGAAGCTCTTCGGCTACAGCTACGCCAAGGCGACGAGGCTGATGCTCCAGGTGCACCGCGAGGGCAAGGCCGTGGTCTCGAACGGCACCCGAGAGAAGGCGGAGCACGACGTCTCGCGCCTGCACGCGCACGGCTTGTGGGCGACGATGCGGAAGGACGCGTGATCCCGCGCCGGCGGCTCGCGCGCGTGCGGACGGGAGGCGTGCGTCTTCGGCTGCCGCGCCGCGAGCGCACCCTGCTGGCAGAGCTCGCGGCCGAGCTCGACGGGCGGCTCGCAGGCGACGCGGGCGCGCCCGACCTGGCCCGGCTCTTTCCGACCGCCTACGCCGAGGATCCCGAGGACGAGCGGGAGTACCAGCTGCTGGTGCGCGACGAACTCCTCGCCGGCCGGCGCGAGGCCCTGCGAGTGTTCACGGCGACGCTCGAGCGCGAGACGCTCACGGAGGAGGAGATCGAGGCGTGGCTGCGCGTGCTCAACGACTTGCGGCTCGTCCTCGGCACCCGGCTCGACGTGCGCGAGGAGACGCTGGTCCGCCCGCTCGACCCCGGCGACCCCGATGCGCCCGAGCTTGCGCTGTACGCGTACCTGAGCTGGCTCCAGGAGCAGGCCGTCGAGGCCGCGGCCTCCGCGCTGGCCGACCGCTAGGCACTCCAACCTGCTCCCTCATGGCCGGTATCCGTCACGCAGATGCCGACCATGTTGCAAGCTCGCCGACGTAGGCGCCACGCACCCTGTCCAGGATCTGGCTGAGGAAACGTCCATCGCCTTCCCGTGCCATGGCCGGGCCGTCACCCTCCCGCCGACCTCCACTACTTCAAGCGCTCGCTCGTCCGGTTCGACCGCCGCGCCGACATCGACGAGACCTTTCTGGCGATGGCATGCCGCCTCGTCTGCTCCAGGAGGTTTCAGGCGTCATTCTGATCGAGCTCTTCGGGCGCGAGGCTTGCGGCTCGGTCGACGACCTCGCGACACCACGCGGGGTAGAGGTCGACCTCGTCGATGTACTGCGAAGGCTTGATGCAGACGGTCGTAAAGCCGCGGCGGACCAGATCCGGGATCTGGCCGAGTGCAGGCTCGAGCGGCGAAGGGCTGCGGTCGTCGGGGAAGACCGGCCTGATCCCGCCGACCAGCTCGAGCTCCTCCAGCCGGCGGCCGCATGCCGCGAGGCCGTCCCGAAGGCGCTGCATGTCCTCGTCGGAGGGCCGTCCGAGCGGGTGGAACCCGTGCGCGTAGCGGACGATGCGACGAAGGAGGTTCGGATGGACGCTCTCGCCGCCGAGCCACAGACGCGGGCCGTCGGGGCGCCACGCCTTCGGCTCGAGATAGACGTCGTGGAACGCGTAGCGCTCGCCCTCGAAGCTCGCCGGCGAGGAGGCCCAGACCGCTCTCCACGCCGCGAGGTGCTCGTCGAGCAGGCGCCCTCGCCCTTCGAACGGGACGCCGAGCGCCGCGTACTCGTCCCGGTGCCAGCTCACCGTCGGATGCACGATCAGCCTGCCCTCAGAGAGGATGTCGAGCGTGCCGAGCTCGCGCGCCAGCAGCAGCGGGTGACGGAGCGGCGCGATCACCGCACACGCCGCGAGCCGGATGCGCGTCGTCGCGGCCGCGATCGCCGACAGCAGGACGAGCGAGCTCGGCCACGGTGTCGCAGGATCCTGGTTCCCAGGCAGCGCGTAGTCCCGAGGGTTGCCCATGATCCCCTTCTCCCCCGCCGAGGGGCCGAGGACGACGTGCTCCGACAGCATCACCGCGTCGAACCCAGCCGCTTCCGCGACGACCGCCATCTCCACGAGCGCACGCAGCTCACGAGGCGGCGTCAGCGTCCAGTTCTCGCTCAGGACGAGGACGAGCCGCGGGGTCAGCCGGCCCTCGCCTCCCTCACTCGTCCGCTCGTGTGAACGCGAGCGTCGCGACGTCGACCAGGGTGCTCCCACCGTCCACCGTGACGACCGCGCCGTTCACGTACGACGCATCGGGCGAGAGCAGCCACGCGACCACCGACGCAACCTCGTCGGCCGTGGCGGCGCGCCGCAGAGGCACATTCTCGGTCGCAGCCGCGTACGCCGCGTCGCGGTTGGCGCCGAGCCTCGCCCCGAGCGCGTCCATCAGAGCATCAGCCCTTGAGGTCTGCGTCCAGCCGGGGCAGACGCAGTTCGAGCGCACGCCGGCCGGTCCGTGATCGAGCGCGAAACACCTCGTCAGCATCACGAGCGCGGCCTTGGACGAGCAGTACGCGAGCGATGCCGGCGTCGCCTGCAGGCCGGCAACCGACGCAACCGAGACGATCCCGCCCCGGGACTCGAGCAGGTGGCCGATCGCGGCGCGTGCGATCAGGACGGCGCCCAAGACGTTGACCCGGTGCACGTGCTCGAAGACCTGGGCGTCGACGTCGAGCAGCGACCCCTCGCCTCCGGCACCCGCGTTGAGCACGAGCCCATCGAGCCGCCCGTACCGAGACACCGTCTCCGCGACCGCGCGGCGTGCGTCCGCCTCGACGGTCGTGTCAGCCACGATGGCGAGTCCTCCGGTCTGCCCGGCCACCTCCTCAAGCGGCTCGCTCCGTCGACCGCTGACGGCGACCGCCCAGCCGCCTGCCGTGAGTCGGTGCGCGACCGCGGCGCCGATTCCCGTCCCTCCACCGGTCACGAGCGCGGCTCGCCGGGCCGGACTGCTCGGTTCCTGTTGTCGTCTCGTCACTCGCTCGCCCCGCAGGTCGAAGGGCGCTGTCGCTTCGCGGGAAGGGAGCGCGAGTACGTCGCGCCGAGCGCGACCCATCGTTCCAGCTCCCGCTTGGTGCGGACGTGCTCCGAGTCGACTCGCAGCCAGCCCTGCGGCTCCCGGCCGTGCATGTCCGTCGGACGAGCGCTCGTCGTCGCGAGCAGCGTCTCCGATTGCGCCGGATCGACGCGAACGAGCAGACCGCCTTGCCCGCTTGCTGCAACGGCCATGTTGCCCGAGACGAGGAACGCGAGGCCGCCGAACATCCGCTTCTCGGTCACGTCCGACTCGCCACTGAGCAGCTCCCGTACGCGAGCCGCGAGCTCCTCGTCATACGCCACAGCCGCGATCGTAGGCCGCGCAGCGGGCATGGGCAAACGCGCTCAGGACGGGATCGGCCACGGGACCTGCGAACGGCGGACCGGATCCTCGCTTCCGTCATGGACGTGCTTGCCGTTGCGCCGTAGGCGGACGGCAAGCGGCCCGCCGACCGGCACCCTCAGGTGCGTGCGCATCTCTGGGATCTCGTCCGTGGCGCGCTACTGCGAGCCCATCTGAGAAGGCCCCCCGATGAGCTTCGACCTACGTGCATTCTCAGAGCGCCTGATGGCGAAGCTCGATGCGACGGGTCAGCGGGTCGAGCTGGAGGACTATCCGGACATCGACGGCGACGACCGGTGGCGATCGCCTGCCTCGACCGACCTACGTGGTCGTGTTCATGACCAAGCGCGCCGCCGCAACCTGGTGCGCGCTGAGTCCGACAATAAGGATTGTCCGCTCATCTGGTAGGTGGGTTCACTGACGCCGAATCAGCGTATCCGCCGATGCAGGCGATGCCCGGATGGGAGACGCTTGAACCTAAGGGCCTTCGATGAGACAGCCTGCGGTGGTTCCGATCTCGACAGACGCGCCGATCTGGAGTCGCGTGTTTATCGTTGCTCCGCTCGTTCTGATCGGCACGATCGAGGAGGACGGCTCGCCAGACGTCGCTCCCAAGCACATGGCAATGCCTCTCGGCTGGCAGAATCGCTTCTGCTTCGCCTGTTCTCCCCGGCACGCTACTTACCGCAACGCAGTCGCTCGGAACGCGTTCACGGTGAGCTTTCCATTGCCGGATCGCATCGTCGAGACGAGCCTTGCGGCGGGCGGGCGCGCCGCCGACTCGTCGAAGCCGAGCCTTGTCGCCGTCCCGACGTTCTCGGCCCGCGCCGTCGATGGCGTTCTCGTCGAGGGCTCTTACCTCTGGCTTGAGTGCGAGCTCGAGCGCGTGATCGACGGCTTCGGGGAGAACAGTCTGGTGATCGGCGACATCGTCGCAGCCGCCGCGGACGAGCGCGCGCTCCGTGACCCGGAGAGGGACGACGCCGACCTTCTCCACATGCTGCCCCTGATCGCCTACCTCTCGCCGGGTAGGTTCGCCAGGACCGATGACACGCGAGCATTCCCCTTCCCCGTCGACTTCAGTCTCTAGCGTGAGCGCTGATGTGGCTCCCGTGCTGCTCGCCTGGCTGCGCGATCACACGCTGGCGATGTGCGGCTTGCTTGAGCGGCTCGCCCGCGCGGAGTCGCCGTCTCGATCTCCCAAGGCGAGCGAAAGGGCGTACGCCATCCTTGCCAGCGAGCTTGAGGGGATCGGCTACAAGGTGAAGGCCGTGCGGGGCCAGAGGGTCGGCAACCACCTCTACGCCCGTCCCGAGCGCCGCGCGCGCGGTACGCCATACCAGCTGCTCATCGGGCACCTTGACACCGTTTGGCCAGTCGGCACTCTCGAGGCGATGCCTGTGCGTCTAGCCGACGGTGAGCTGCGCGGGCCGGGCGTCGTAGATATGAAGGGCGGGCTCGCTCAGGTGGCGTACGCGCTGCGCGCCCTGGTCGAACTCGGCCTCGAGCCCGCTGTCACGCCGGTCGTGCACGTCGCGAGCGACGAGGAGGTTGGGAGCTTCGACTCGACGCGGCACCTTGTCCGCTTGGCGCGCGGCGCGATCCGTGCGTTCGTTCTCGAGCCGGCCTTCGGCCCGTCAGGGAAGCTGAAGACCATGCGTAAGGGGGCCGGACGCTTTCGCGTCACGGTCAAAGGCCGAGCTGCGCACGCCGGCGTCGCACCCGAGCAGGGTCTCTCCGCGATCCTCGAGCTTTCCCATCAGATCCAGCGCTTGTTTGCACTCAACGACCCCGCCAAGGGGATCACCGTCAACGTCGGCACGATCGACGGCGGCCTGCGGGCGAACGTCATCGCGCCCGAGGCGACTGCGGAAGTGGACGTCCGCGTCCCGACGCTCCAAGCGGCCGCGGTTGTCGAGGCGGCGATCCGCAGCCTCGAGCCAGTAGAGGAAGGCATTGTGCTCGAGGTCGACGGCGGCTTCGGCCGGATGCCGATGGAGGCGACGCCGCGCAACCTCGAACTCTTCGCTCATGCCCAAGCGCTGGGCCAGCTCCTCGGCCTGTCCCTCGAGAGCGCGGCGGTCGGCGGCGCTTCGGACGCGAACACCACGAGCCTCTACACGGCGACTCTCGACGGCCTCGGCCCCGTAGGGGAGGGCGCTCATTCCGTTGACGAGCGTGCGGCGGTCGAGCGATTGCCGGAGCGCGCAGCGCTGCTTGCGCTGCTCTTGCTTCTGCCCGCGCAGACGTCGCCGTGACTGAGGTGGCTGCGTCCTCCGCCTTGCCCATCGAGGCTCGAACGCTCCCGCGCGAAGCGGTCCGCTCCAGCGTCACGCGAATCGCCTCTCTCTCCGGCTCGGACGTGACCGTGGCGTCGTTGCCGCGCGAGGAGTGGAGCTCCGGGGATTACGTCCTCGGCGAGGTGCTCGAGGAGGCGGGCGGGATCTACGACATCGAGGCCACGACCGGACGCATGGTGGAGGTCGTCGCCGGCGGGCTCGTCGTCGGTGCGCTCGGAGTGCGAGTCGCGACCCTGGAGGCGGTCGGCGACTGGCGGGAGATCGGCGACGACCGGCTCATGCACGTGCTCACGCGCGCGGGTGTCTTCGGGCGAGCGACGTCGGTGACACCGTTTGCCCGGCCGCACATGGCTCCGCTCGGGTACAAAGGACACATTCATCGTGCCGGTCGGCCGCTGAGGATGCACGACTGCGTCGAGCGGGTGCCAGCGCGACCGCTCAGCGCGCCGGCCGTCCTCGTCATCGGCACGTCGATGAGCGCCGGAAAGACGACCACGGCGATCACGGTCATCCGGCGTCTGCGCCTGCGCGGCCTGCGCGTCGCAGGCGCCAAGGTGACCGGGGTCGCCCGCTACCGGGAGATCCTCGCCATGGGCGATGCCGGGGCGGATACCGTCGTCGACTTCGTCGACGCTGGCCTGTCCTCGACGGTTTGCCCGCCGGACGAGTACGAGGAGGCACTGGCGATGATGTGCTCGCGCCTGCAAGCGGGCGAACCAGACGTCGTGGTGATCGAGGCGGGAGCCTCGCCGCTCGAGCCCTACAACGTCGACCGCGCGGTCGCCGGTCTCGGGGACAACGTCCGCTGCACCATCCTCTGTGCGTCAGACCCCTATGCCGTCGTCGGCGTAGCGACCGCCTACGGCTTGCGGCCGGACCTCGTGGCCGGGCGGGCGACCTCGACGAGCGCAGGCATCGCGCTCTGCGAGCGGCTCGCCGGAGTCGAGTGCCTCAACCTGCTCGACCCCGATACCCATTCCGAGCTCGACGCAGTGCTTGCCGAGAGGATGAATCTGTAGTTCGGACCGTTCCGACGGCAATCGCACCCGAGCTTCAAGGCCTCCAGAGCCAGAACGCCCGGTCGCGATCCGCGCTCGCCGGGGCACCGCGGCGCGGCGTCCCTCGGGGGTTCAGACAGCCTCAGCGCGCGCTTCCTCCTCTAGCGCTCGGCATGCGCGAGGCTCACAGCGCCGGCTTACCTCCCCTGTCGAAGAGCACGTCGCTTGGTGACGGCTGGCGCGAGCTCGGGCCTTCCTGTTGTCGGAATACTTAGGTTGCCTGCCGCCGCTGAGCGCTCGAGAGCCCAGGGTCACCGATAACGCGGGCAGCTGGCGGCTAGGCGCGGAGCGCTCGGAGTGCGTTGAGGATCACTGCCACGTCGA
>CAZCIJ010000115.1:0-6523 GCA_964498265.1 uncultured Gaiellales bacterium
GCGCACCAGCTGTGGCACGAGGAAAACCCCGACGTCGAGGGCCACGACCACCCCGAGATCGAGCCGACGGACGAGCACAAGACGCTGGCCGAGCGCCGCGTGCGCCTTGGCCTGCTGCTGGCCGAGCTGGGCCAGAAGGCCGAGGTCGAGGTGACCGACCAGGAAATGACGCAGGCCGTCATGGAGCAGGCGCTCTTCGACCCGACGCTGCTGCCCGAGGACGAGATGGCGCGAAACATCGCCCTGGCGGCGTTCGCCCGCGTCGACGACCCGGTCGACTACGACCTCGCGCTCGAGTGCTGGGAGAACAATGGCTGCGACACCGGCACGGGCGGCGACCTGACCGTCGGCTACGTCGAAGGGTTCGGCGAGAACGTCTACCGCGAAGTGTCGAAGATGGAGTTCATCCTCCAGGCTCTGACCTACCCGGAGATCGGCGAGATCATCTACACGAGCTCCAAGGCGTTCACGAGCACCCCAGGTGATCCTCTGGCGGACTTCCGTTCGGCGATCGCCCAGGGGGCCGACGTCATCGTCACCTATCCGGACATCGGCGACGCCTACCTGCCCGCGTTCCAGGAGGCGACCGAGCAGGGAATCCCGGTCAGCACGTACGCGTGGGGCTACGTGACCGGCCCCGGCGAGAACTACACGACGGTCGTCGGCGAGGACACGTGCGCCCTCGGTGAGGCGTTCGCGGAGATCATGAACGAGGAGGTCGGCTCCGGGAAGGTCGCGCTGATGGGCGGCACGCCGGGCAACCCGCTGTCGGCGTCCTGGCAGGAGTGCGAGATCGCGGCGCTCAACCCCGAGATCGAGGTCCTGGGCCCGTTCGACACGAACTGGGTGGCCTCGCAGGTGCAGGAGGTCGTGGCAGGCCTCCTCGCCAGCGACCCGGACCTCAAGGGCATCAGCTACGAGTACTCGGGCGGGATGGCGCTCGGCGCCTTCCCGGCGATCGAGGCGGCAGGCGTCTCGCTGAACCAGGTCTGGACGATGCGGACCGACGAGCCCGTGCTCGGGTGCCAGGCGAACGAGCTCAACGACCCGAACCTCCACATCTACTACGCGAACGCATCCGGGAACTGGCAGATCCGCACGGCGCTCACGGCGAACATGATGGCCCTCAACGACTTCGACGTGCCGTCGGAGATCGTGTTCCCGATCGTGATGGCCTCGCAGTCGGAGCAGGATCTGTGCGTCGAGGGCCGCCCGGCCGAGGCATCGATCAGCTCGCTCATTCCGCAGGAGCTTCTCGTGCAGATGTACCCGGAGGGATAGGGGGAGACAGCAGGAGAACGTTCGATCACGACCAGCTGATCCAGGGAAATGACGTCGACGACTCCCGGACCCGCGACCCCCGCCGTGCTCTCGCTGCGCAGCGTCTCCAAGCGCTTCGGCGCCGTGCAGGCCGTGCGCAGGGTGAGCGTGGACTGCCACGCCGGCGAGATCCACGCCCTCGTCGGGGAGAACGGGTCCGGGAAGTCGACGTTGCTCGGGATCGCGAGCGGGTTCCTCGCGCCCGACGAGGGCTCTGTCGAGATCGGCGGACGCCCGCTCGCGACGGCCTCCGCGGCCGAGGCCATCCGTCTCGGCCTGGGCATGGCGTACCAGACCTACTCGCAGGTCCTCGAGATGTCCGTCGCGGAGAATCTCTACCTGGCGGTGCCTCCGAGCGCCCGTCCCGCCTACGGAGACATGGAGGCCTGGGCGGCGAAGAAGCTCGAGGAGTACCAGCTGCAGGTCCCGGTCGCGGCGCCGGCGGGCAGCCTGACGCTCCCCGAGCGGCAGCTGATCGAGGTGGTCAAGGCGCTCCTTCCGGACCCCAAGGTGCTGCTCCTGGACGAGCCGACGACCGCGCTGGGGCCCGAGGAGAGCGAGCAGCTCCACGCCCTCGTCTTCGAGCGGAGCAGGACGGGAGTCGGCGTGATCTACGTGAGCCACCGCTTGCCCGAGGTGCTCGGGATCGCCGACAGGATCACGGTTCTGCGGGACGGCGTCAGCCAGGGCACGTTCGAGGGGGCCGGGATGTCCGAGGAGGCGCTCGTCGCGCTGATGATCGGGCGCCCGCTCCAGCAAGCGTTCCCGGATCGCGACTCCGACCTGGGGCCGCGCGAGATCTGCCTCGATGTGTCCGGGCTCCAAGGTGAGCGCTTCGGGCCAATCGACCTGAGCGTGCACAAGGGCGAGATCCTCGGCATCGCGGGGGCCGAAGGGAACGGCCAAGTCCAGTTCCTCCGCGCACTCGCCGGCGTCGACCGCTCGACCGGAGCGGTTCGCTGCAACGGCGACAAGCTCGACGGCCGATCCCCGCTCGCGGCTCTTCGAGCGGGGGTCGTGCTCCTGAGCGGCGACCGAGCGCGGGAATCGCTGTTCCCCGTTCTGAGCGTGCGCGCGAACACGACGATCCAGGTGCTCCGGCGCGAGAGCCGGATCGGCGTGCTCCGTCGCGGGCGCGAGCGGGACACGATTCTCGATCTCGTCCGGCGCCTCAAGATCCGGATGGCGTCGGTCGAGCAGCCCGTGCTGTCGCTGTCGGGCGGGAATCAGCAGAAGGTCTCGCTCACCCGCCCGTTCCTTCGCGGCTCGGTGCACGCGATCCTCGCCGACGAGCCGACGCAGGGCGTCGACGTCGGCTCCCGGTTCGACATCTACGACGCCCTGCGGGAGAAGGCGAGAGAGGGCGTTGCCGTCGTCGTCAAGTCGAGCGACCCGCTCGAGCTCGCGGGCCTGTGCGACCGTGTCGTCGTGATGTCGCGGGGCAGGATCGTCGACGAGATTCCCGCGGCGGAGCTCAGCGAGCGCCGGATCGTCGAGGCCATCGTCGGCTCGCGGGACGGGAGCGGCGAGGTCGCTGTTCCAGGACAGGAACGGCAAGCGTGAGCGGGAGCGCCGGGACCGCTTCCCTCCTGCGATCGCCGCCGCGGTTCCGGGGCTGGATGCCCCTTGCCTTCGTGGGCCTGCTCGTCCTCGGCCTTGGCGCCTACGCGGGGGCCGCCGAGGAGGCGTTCCTCACCGAGTTCAACATCAGAAATCTCCTGCTGACGACCATGCCGCTCGCGCTCGTCGCGATCGGCCAGACGAACGCGCTGCTCGTCGGCGGTTTCGACGTGTCCGTCGCCGCGCTCATCACCCTGTGCGTCGTGACCGCCTCGTTCACGATGACGGCGGGGTCGGCGTGGTACCTCCTCCTCCCGGGAGCGCTCGCGCTCGTCGGCGTCGGTCTCGCCACCGGACTGCTGAACGCGACGCTGATCCGCGTGATCGGCCTGCCCTCGATCATCGCCACGCTCGGGACGCTGAGCATCCTCCAAGGGGTCTCGCTGCTCCTGCGCGACCATCCCGAGGGCACGATCAACCCCGCCTTCGCGAACGCCATGACGAAGAGCGTCGGCTTCATGCCCATCGCGTTCATCGGCGTCGTCGTGCTCGCCGTGCTCTGGGACCTCTGGCTGTACCGGAGCCGAGGCGGGCTCTCGCTCAGGGCCGTCGGCCTCGACGAGACGTCCGCTCGCCGGCTGGGGACGAACACCGGGCTCGTGGTCTTCCTCGCGTTCGTGGTCTGCTCGCTCATGGCGGCAGTCGCCGGCTTCTTCTCCGCCGCCCTGATACAGACCGGATCGCCCATCATCGGCGGATACGCGCTGCAGAGCATCGTGGCGGCGGTGCTCGGCGGAGCAAGCCTTGCCGGGGGGAGGGGATCGTTCGTCGGCGCGGTGCTGGCCGCCCTCTTTCTCTCGCTGATCCTGAACGTGCTGCCCCTCCTCAACGTGGCGACCGAGTACGGGCAGATCGCGATCGGCGCCCTTACCCTGCTCGCGCTGATCGTCTACCAGGGGCCCGAGCTGTGGTCGCGGCTGCGGACGTTCGTCGCCGACTTCCAGGCCGCTCGGTCGGCCAGCGCCTGATTGGCCGCGACCGCGCGAGCACGACCCGCGCAGCGGCGGCGGGGCGACGGCTACGCGATGCTGCTCGTGGCGACGTCCGTCGTGGCCTGGGGGCTCACCCCTCGCGTCACCGCCGTCGGCGGTCCTCATACCGAGCCCCTGATGCTGACCGCTCTCCGCGCGGCGCCGACGGCGCTTCTGCTGCTCCTCGCGCTTCCGATCCTCCGCTACCGCCTCCCGCAGGGGCGGACCGCGTGGCTGTGGACGGGCGCGAGCGGTCTCCTGATGGTAACGGTCTTCCTGGGCGGCTTCACGGAGGCGATCATCCGGGCGGGCCCCGGGAACGCGATCGTGCTCGCCTCGACGACGCCGTTCTTCGTGGTCGTCCTGAACCGGATCCTCTTCGGGGAGCGCGTCTCGGTGAAGACCCTCGCGGGTCTCGTCGTCGGGTTCGCAGGCGTCGTGCTCGTCGTCTCGTCCCAGCTCGGAGGAGACGCCGGAGGAAGCGACCTCGCCCTGGGCATGGCGCTCGCCCTGGTGGCGGCGATCGCATGGGGAGTCGGAACGATCGTCGTCAAGGAGCTCGTCGTCCGCCATCCCCAAACCGACCTCGTGGGCCTGACGACCGGCCAGTACCTGATCGGCGGAGCCGTGCTGCTCGGGCTCGGCTTCGGCATCGACGGAAGCGAGGGAACCGAGTGGTCGTCCGGCGACCTCTGGCTCAGCATCGCGTTCATCTCCGTCGTCGGCTCGGCGCTCGCCACGGTGACCTACTTCGCCGCGCTCAAGAGGCTGAGCGCGACGCGCGTCGTCGCCTGGCTCTTCCTCTCGCCGGTCGTCGCCGTGCTCCTCGAGATCGCGCTCGGGCACGTCCCCGACACGCTCGTCCTCGTGGGCATGGCGCTCACGATCGCGGGTGTCGCGATCGTGAACGCCGCCCCGCAGCTTCCGTCTCGCTCCGGTACCGAGATCGCGACCACGGAACGCGACGCCGCGGCGCGGAGCTGAGGTGGGGTGAGGGCGTCACCATGGCCGCCTCGGACACCGGCCTCGACATCGTGCTGGTCGAGGGCGGCGGCTAGCACTAGCATCAGGCTCGATGGACCTCGGCTACTTCTCCATGCCCATCCATCCGCCCGGGCGCGACTACGCCCAGACGCTCAAGGAGGACCGCGATGCCGTGCTGCTCGCGGACCGGCTCGGCTTCACCGAGGCGTACATCGGCGAGCACGTCACGGACGTCGCCGAGTCGGTCACCGATTGCGCGGTCTTCCTCGCGAGCCTCGCGCACCTGACGACGAGCATCAAGCTCTGCACGGGGACGGTCAACCTCCCCAACGGTCACCCCGCGGCGATCGCCGCCAAGATCGCGATGCTCGACACCATCCTCGAAGGCCGGTTCATCTTCGGGATCAGCCCGGGCGGCCTCCCCTCGGACTGGGAGGTGTTCGGCAACCTCGACGTCGACCGCAGAGAGAAGTTCGCCGAGTGCATCGACCATATCCTCGGCATCTGGGCGGGCGACGCCCCCTACAACCTCACGGGCAAGCACTGGACGATCACGACGGAGCGGACGCAGATCCCCGAGATCGGGCAGGGCCGAATCGTCAAGCCCTACCAGAAGCCCCATCCTCCGATCGTCGTCACCGTCGTCGAGCCGTCGTCGGCAAGCGCTGCGAACGCGGCGGGGCGCGGCTGGGACATCATCTCCGCGAACTTCCTGCTTCCCCAGTGGGTGAGGACGCACTGGGACAGGGTCGTCGAGGGGAGCCGGGCGTCGGGTCGCATTCCGGACCCGGCGGGCTGGCGCGTTGCCAAGACGATCTTCGTCGCCGACGACGCGCGCGCCGCGCGCGAGTACGGCACGGGGCCGGGGAGCCCGTACCGCTTCTACTACGAGCAGCTCGGCTCCAAGCTCGTGCGGGCCGGCCGCGCCAATCTCTTCAAGGCGAGCCCGGACATGCCCGACTCGGCCGTGACGACCGACCTCCTCGTCGATCGCCTCGTGATCGCGGGGACGGCCGGCGAGGTCGTCGAGCGCCTCCTCGAGTTCCACGAGACCGTCGGCGACTTCGGGACGCTCCTCTACTGCGGTATCGACTGGGTCGACCCGCGGCTTGCCCGCCGCTCGATGGAGCTCATGGCGGAGCGGGTGATGCCCGAGGTCAACCGCGCGCTCGCCGCTGCGAAGCCCAAAGCGGTCTCGCCACGCTAGAGCGACGTCTCAGGTCTGTCACGGGAGCGTGCGGTCCTTACGTCTGGCCCTCTCCGGCTCGCGATCAGCGCTGCTCGATGAGGTCCACGTAGGAGCTCCTCACGGCGCTGCCAGCGTCGACCGCGACGAGCGCCAGCGCCAGCTCGTGCTCGGCGCGGTAGGCGTCCCCGGGCTCGTGCCCAATGACGGTCTCGAGCTCGACGAACGTGCCGAGGCCGCCCAGCTCGTCCAGGTGCACGCGCGTCGAGCCGAGGATCCACACGTCGCGGCGCTTCCTGACCACGCCGCGAACACCGTGGCGCCGGGCGAGCTCGTCGATGCTGCTCAGCGGATCGTCGACCGGGATCCGCTCGTATGAGCTCGCCCTGACGCCCTTCTCGTCGGGTCGGTCGTACGGGATCAGCTCGGCGCCGGCCGCCGC